>NZ_JBIRTJ010000001.1:0-253680 GCF_044334695.1 Streptomyces sp. NPDC020747
ACCGGCAAGATGCTCGACGAACGCCTCGGCAAGATCACCTTCTGGACGCTGTTCATCGGCTTCCACGGCACCTTCCTCGTCCAGCACTGGCTGGGCACGAACGGGATGCAGCGCCGGATTCCCGACTATCTGGCCGTGGAAGGACTGACGGTCCTCAACACGGTGTCCAGCATCTTCTCCTTCGTGCTCGGTCTGTCGATCCTGCCGTTCCTCTACAACGTGTGGAAGACGGCGAAGTACGGCGAGAAGGTCGAGGTCGACGACCCGTGGGGTTACGGCCGTTCACTGGAGTGGGCCACGTCCTGCCCGCCGCCGCGGCACAACTTCCTCACGCTGCCCCGGATCCGTTCCGAATCCCCGGCCTTCGACCTGCACCACCCCGAAATCGCCGCCGCGGCCGACCAGTTGCCCGCGACGGAGAGGGTTCTGCGGTGACGGCGATGGACGAACGGCCGGTCGACGCGGGGGCGTTGATCAACGAGTTGGAGGGTCATCTTCTGATCGAGGCCACGTGGGGTGAGGGGCGGGCCGAAGCAGACCGTTTCACCCGGCAGTTCGGGTGGCTCACCGACAGCCAGCGGGCCGAGGTCGAGGAGCGGTTCACTGAGGAGTACGTGTCACTTGCGCGGCTTTCCTGGCAGCGGACGGTTCAGCGGGGCGCTGAGTTGCGGGGTGAGTACGAGGAGGCGTATCGGGTGTTGCGCCGGCGGCTGCTCGGGGTGTGGGTGTTCGGGATGGGGCTCCTCAGCGCGGTCGGCGTTGTGGCCGTCTCGCTCGCCCGGCGGTGACGAACCGAGCCTGTCGTTCGATGGGTGCGGGTCGTCTGCGGCTGGTCGCGCCCACCATGGGGGCCCCGATCGAGCGCAGCCGAGAGTAGAGGGAGGAGTCGCAAAATGTCACAGCCCCGTGCCCCATTGAGGGGCGCTCCCCACCGCCAGGCCGACGGCCAGCCCGGCGCGTCGGGGTGCGGGCCCTATGATCCCTGGGGCACGCGCCGCCATACTGACCCTCGTGCGAGTAGCGATCATGACGGCGGGGTCGCGGGGCGACGCCGCGCCGTACACGGGACTTGGGCACGGGCTGGCGCGGGGCGGGCACGAGGTCACCGTGGTGACGCACGCGTGCTTCGAACCGCTGGTGAAGGACGCGGGGGTGGGGTTTCATCCGCTGCCCGTTGATCCGCGGGCCGAACTGGAGTCCGTACGCGGGCTCGCCCTGCATCGCAGTGTCACCGGGATCGGAAAGCTGGCCCGGGTCGTCGAGATGGCCAGGTCGCTGGTCGGAAAGATGGCCGACGATCTGGTGGCCGCGGCCGGGGCCGCCGATGTGCTGTTGCTGTCGAGTTCGCTGGGGCCCCTCGGTCATGCCATCGCCGAGGGGCACGCGCTGCCCAGCATGGGCGTCTATCTCCAACCCCTGGCGCCCACCGGGGAGTTCGCGCCTCCGGTGATCGGCACCCGCTCCCTGGGTCCGGCCGGGAACCGGCTCGCGGGGCGGGTCGTCAATGTCGCCGTCGAGCGCGTCTTCGCCGACACCACCCGGTCGCTGCGATCCCGGCTGGGGCTGCCGCCACTCGGCTCGCGTGCCGCCCGGCGTGCCCGTGAACTGCAGAACTGGCCGGTCCAGCACGGTTTCAGCCCGCTGGTGGTGCCCCGGCCGCGCGACTGGCGGCCCGGCCTCGGCATCGCCGGGTACTGGTGGCCGTACGACCACGAAGCCCAACTCCCGGGCGGACTGCGGGACTTCCTGGACGCCGGGACTCCTCCGGTCTACTTCGGCCTTGGCAGCGCGACCGTGCCGAATCCAAAGCGGCTGAGCACGGAGGTCGTACGGGCCCTGCGCGCGGCCGGGGTGCGCGGTGTCGTGCAGCGGGGCTGGGCCGGGCTGGAGGCCGTCGGGGACGACATGTTCACCGTGGACGAGGTCCCGCACTCGGCGCTGTTCCCGCGGATGGCCGCGGTGATCCATCACGCGGGTGCGGGCACGACCGCGGCCGCGCTGCGGGCCGGTGTGCCGGCCGTGCCGGTACCGATCCAGTTCGACGAGGCGTTCTGGGCCGCCAGGCTCGTCGCGCTCGGAGTGGCTCCTCGGGCCGTTCCGCTGCGCAGGCTCGGTGCCGGCACGCTCGGCGGCGCCGTGGCACGTGCCGTCACCGAGCCCGTGTACGCGCGCCGCGCGAAGGAGCTGGCCGGCCGGCTCCGGGACGAGGACGGGGTAGGTCCCGTCCTCGCCGCCGTGGACCGGCTGGCCGGAGGAGGCTGACGGCCTCGGGCCGCGGTGCCCTGACCCGCCGGGGGGGCAGGGCACTCGGCCCCAATGGCCGTCTCCTACTCCTACGCCACGGTGACGTGCACCGTCATCTCGTCGGCCCCGGGTGTGCCCACCGTCTCGATGGTGACCCCGGTCCAGGTGCCCTGGGGCAGGTTCAGCGCCGGAGCCGTCTTCTCGCCGACTGTGGTGTTGTCCTTGAACGGGTACAGGTCGTCGCTGTCACCGCGGTTGCCCCGGCCGAACATCCGGGAGAGGTCGCCGCGGCCGTCCGCCTGGAGCAGCTCGATGGCCAGGTTCTGTTCGTCGTTGACGTTGTCGATCGATTCGTCGACGACGTAGACGGCGATCCCCTCGTCGGGCAGGAAGGCGTCCTGGCCGCGACGGCGACGGTACTCGACGAGTATGTACTGGCTGTCGGACATGGTGGCGGGGTTCTGGATGAACACCGCTTCGCCGTCCTCGGCGGCGGGCCGCAGTGTGATGTCCCGGGTGGTCTTGTTCACCACCTGGGGCTCGATCCAGCCGTGGAACATGCGCAGCATGGCGGTCGGGAAGACCGGGGTCAGCCCTCCGTTGCCCCATGAACCGCCCGCCATCAGGCAGTAGTTGCCGAGCCCGGCCGAGCGGGTCAGCTGCTGCTGGCCGGTGTCGTAGTAGTCGGCCCAGCGCGCCGCGAGGTGGCCCCACTCATGGGCGCAGACGCCGACGGCACTGTCCTCGGGGACGGTCAGGAAGGTGCGCGCGGACAGGCCCGGACCGACCTCGACGCCGCCCGGGATCGTCCACTTGAGGCTCCACAGGTCGCCGCGCTGGGTCGTCTGCTCGGCGCCGCGTCCGGCGTGGATGACGAACAGGGCGGTGACGACACCTTCGTCGAGCGCGTCGAAGGAGGTGAAGTCGACTCCGGCGTCGCGGGCCGCCAGTACTGCGTCACGCGCCAACCCCTGTGAGTTGCGGGGGAAGTTGGCGTTCATGCCGGAGTTTCCGTCGGCGTAGAAGGACAGCGGCTGCGGCATCCGGAACCAGCCGTGCACCGCGCCCTGGACGTCGATGCCGGTGCTCGGCGACGTCTCGAAGGCGCTGACGTCGCGGTAGAACGAGCGCATGCTGCCGGTCGGGAACTCGTCGAGACCGAAGAGCATGCTGTCGTAGTGGCCGGGGCCGTGGTCGACCTCGTGCGGCTGGTCGGGAAAGTCGACGAGCAGCACCAACGTCCGGATGGTTCCCCGGAGTTGGGACGACGGCCGGGTGATGAGCTGCTTGTCGGTGCTGGGGCCCGGGTCGAGGGCTCCGTCGTCGAGGCCGACGAGGTTCTCGCCCCGTCGTCCCGCGCGCCAGACGGTGTAGTACTCCTCGAACGTCATGTTCCCGGGCAGGCGGCGTTCCTTGAGCAGTTCGAGATAGCGGGCGTACAACTGCGCCAGGGCCTGGGGCGACAGCGGTACCGGGCAGGCGGCGGAACAGTCGTGGACTGGCCGTACAGGGCTGAGCGTATGACGCATCAGGCACCCCCTTCAGGGGACGAACCCCTCTTGCCGGACACGGAAGATCCAGAAAAATCCGGCTATGCGAAGACCGTACGTCTTCTCATAGTTGGGGCCGAGATTACTGTCAACGTCCCCGCGCCCCAAAGGGGCGCGGGGACGTTGACACCCTGCGGCTCCGCCACCTGTGCGCGACCAGCCACGACAGACCCGCAGACGGAACACCGCCTGCGGACCCCCTAGTTGAACTCGGACGCCATCCAGGAGGACAGTTCCGCACGCGCCGCGCTCAACACCGCGGCGGACGGGGCGGTCGCTCCATTGGTGACCAGGGCGTAGTGCAACGTACCCGAGTCGGCCGCGGTGAGCAGCAGCCGACGGCTACCGGTGCCGCCCGGCTCGGCAGCCGTGGCGATCGGGGTGGTACGGGTGTACGCCGGCGGACCGAACGTCGTTCCGAGGTCGGAGACCACCGTGGTCGACGCGTTGGGGAAGGACGCCGGGAGGTGGAGTTCCGTCGGTTCGGCGCTGCCGTCGGAGCGCCAGACCTGCAGCGCGTACTGACCGGAGCCCACCAGCTGCGCGACGTTCGGCAGGGAGCTGGGCACCGGGTTCCACGTCAGCGTCGTGGAGCCGTCCCGCGAGCGGTCCTCGAAGGTGAACGCGAGCGAGCGGCCCGCGGTGGCGCTGGGGTAGACGCGGTCGAGCATCCGCGCGTCCTGGCGCAGTACGGCCTTGCCGGAGTCGTCGAGGCGTACCGCGGACAGGTCCTCGTCGTTCCAGGCGTCACCCTCGGTCTGGACCTCGTTCGGGTTGTCGTTCATCAGCTCGTGGTGGCGGCCGTTGTAGATGTCCCACTGCCACTGGGAGCCGGACAGAACGGGACCCGAACTCGCCGGATTCGCCCACCAGTTGGCGCCCTTCACCCGGGAGTCGAGGGCCTGGTACATCGCCTTGTAGACCGTCGGCGCCTTGTCGGAGACGGAGCCGACGAGCGGGTGCCCGAACTCGCTGATGATCGCCGTCGTCCCGGTGGCCGTGGCCCGGTCGCGGACGGTGCCGAAGTCACCGACGTACTGACCGTCCTCCGCCTTGCCCCACATGAAGACGCCGGAGATGGCCTTCTGGTCGTAGAAGTGGGTGTTGAAGACGTAGCGCGACCCGAGGGTCGCGTCGAGCAGTCCGCCCTCCTGCTTCTGGAAGTCGATGTTGGCGTTCCAGAAGAGGTTCGGCTCGACGAAGGCCGGCTTGGCCTGCCAGCCCGCCGCGTCCATGCGGGCGCGGAACTTGACGTAGAACGGCCACAGGACGTCCTTCTCCCACGCCCGGCTGGTCTGGCCCGAGTCGAGGGTGCCCGGGTGCGGCTCGTTCCACGGGTCGAAGCCGACGACGCCCGCGAACTGGGTCGCGGTGAGGTTCTGCTTCACATACGCCATCGTCTTCTGGGCGGTGTCGAGGAAGGCCTCCTGGAGGCCGTACTCGTTGTGCCAGAAGTCGTAAGTCGCCTGTGTCACGGCCGCGTTGGAGGTGATGTTCTGGCCCCAGAACGGGCAGATGCCGCAGTACTCGTCGGGGTAGTCGCCGAGGTCGACGGCCCACTTGGGGGCGCCGTCACCGGTGTACCAGCTGTCCGAGTCGAACAGCCAGCGGGAGTAGAGGTCCTGGTGGAAGTCGGGGTACACGCGGATCCCGGCGTCCAGGAACGCGCGTATCTGGTCGGTCGCGGCGGCCAGGTAGGCCGAGTCCACCTGGCCGCGCGTGGGCTCCGCGTACGCCCAGGAGAGCAGGAAGCGGACGGAGTTGCCGCCGCCGAGCGCCCGGAGCGCGGTCGCGGACTTCTTGGCGTCCGCGACCGAGGCGAAGGGGAGGCCGTTGTTCTCCTTGAGTTTCGTCTCGCCGGAGACGTTGTAGCCGCGCAGCACGACCTCGCGGCCGAGGCCGTCGGTGAAGCGGCCGTTCTGGACCGTGAGGGTCGCGGCGGCGGCCTGGTCGAACCACAGATCGTCGGGGAGGGCTGAGGCGGGCTGAGCTCCGGTGGTCGTCAGGAGACCGGTCAGGAGAACGAGAACGCCGAGCAGATGCACACGCAACTTCGACATGTGCACAACAGTCGCGGGTGCCTCTTCGGCCCGTCAAGACTCCTGACTTGAGAGTAAGTCACCTTTTCCGGAATGGCGTTGTGCGGATCACCGGCCGCTCACCCACCGATCCGCCGCATCACGTTCAGCAGGTATTCCTTGCGGTTGAGTGGGTTGTGATCGGTACGCGGGCGCTCCCGGACCGTGCCGCGCGCGAGCGGCGCGTAGTGGTCGAACGCGGCCTCCAGCTCACCCTCTCCGCTGGTCAGACCCGGTAGCTGTTGCTCAAGGCCGTGCACCTGGGCGGCGGGGATCGCCCCCTCCAGCACACATGACCTGCCCCTCGTCCCCGTCGTCCGGGGGACCGCCCGCAGGCTGGCGAGGACCGGGAGCAGGGCGCCCAGCGTGTCCGCCGGAGCCTCCAGGCGGAATCGGTGCATCGGCTCGTACACCTGGGTGCCCGCCTCTCGCAGCGCGTCCATCAGGACGAGCGGGGTGAGGCCGCGGAAGTCCGCTCCCGTGCTCGACATGCTCTTGTCGAAGCCCTGGTGCGCGTGGCTCTGCCGCGGCCAGTAGCCGGAGTGCGTCATGGTGACCGTGCAGTCGGGGACCCGCCAGCCGTGGATTCCCTGGCCCAGAGTCTCCCGCACCGTGTCCTCGACGGCCTTGAAGAACGCGTACGGCATCGCACCCAGCTCGACCTCCAGCCGGAACTCCACACCGGAGCCGACCGGTGCCGGGTCGACGCGCAGTCCGACCGTGGCGAGGAACGGGTTGGGTTCCTTGTCGATGAACTCGACCGCCGCGCCGCTCCCGACGGGCCGCTCGACACAGATCGTCGTCGTCTCGCGGAAGCCGACGTCCAGGCCGAACTCGTCGGCGAGGGTCGCCTGGACGACCTCCTTCTGCACCTCGCCGTAGAGGGACACGGAGATCTCCCGGCGCGTCTCGTCCAGACGCAGGTTGATCAGCGGGTCCTGCTCGGCGAGCTGGGTGAGTGCGGTGTGCAGGGCGCCCTTTTCGGCGGGGCGGCTCGGCACCACGACGGTTTCGAGGGTCGGCGGAGCGAAGAAGTGCTCGTACGACGGGCGCGGGACGCCGATGCTGTCGCCGATCCTGATGCCGTCGAGGCCCCACAGCTTGCCGATCCGGCCTGCGGAGAGCAGGCCGTCCCCGACGTCGGAGCCTCGTTCGAAGACACGGACCGCGGTGACCTTGCCTTCCTTGTCGTCTCCGAAGGTCACCCGGTCCCGGGTCCGGAGGGCGCCCGAGAACATCCGCGCGTACGCGACCCGCTCCCCCGCCCGGCCTCGCTCGACCTTGAACACCGTGCCGGAGACCTGTCCTTCGGTGTCGGTCTCGCCGACGGGAAGCAGGTCCCTGATGCCGGCGATCAGCTCGTCCACGCCGGCACCCGTCATGGCGGAGCCGAAGAACACCGGGTGCACGAGCGCCTGCCCGGTCTGGTCCGCGAGTGCCGCGTGGAGCAGGCCGTCCGGAACGCCGCCCTCGATGTACGCGGCGAGCAGCCGGTCGTCGTGGTCGGCCAGCACGTCGAGCGCGTCCGAGGTGAGTCCCGGGACGAAACGTGCCTCGGGCGTGCCCTGTCCGGCCGTCCGGCCCATCGGGACCACGGCCGGGGTGAGGCGCTCGGTGACGGCCCGCAGCACGGCCTCGTCCCGGGCGCCCCGGCGGTCGATCTTGTTGACGAAGACGAGCGTGGGAACGCGCAGCCGCCGCAGCGTCCGCATCAGGACACGTGTCTGCGCCTGGACGCCCTCCACGGCCGAGACCACGAGCACCGCGCCGTCGAGCACGCTCAGCACGCGCTCCACCTCGGCGATGAAGTCCGGGTGGCCGGGTGTGTCGATCAGATTGACCGTGACGTCGTCGATCTCGAAGGAGACGACGGCCGACTTGATGGTGATACCGCGCTGTCGTTCCAGCGCGAGGGAGTCGGTCTGGGTGCTGCCGTCGTCGACACTGCCGATCTCGTCGATGATCCCGACGGTGTGCAGCAGCCGCTCGGTCAGGCTTGTCTTACCGGCGTCTACGTGCGCCAGAATTCCCAGGTTCAGCGTGTGCACCGCTTGTCATGTCCTTTGAAGTGAGAGGGATTCCTTCCTGGGTGGACATGAACGGTGCGCGCATTGCTGCTCCTTGATTCCGGTCGACGGTGCCTCGCGGCTGATCCATCTCAGTCCATCAGGCCCTGGCATCCGCGAGCAACGGATTAACGCTCAACAAAGCCTGTCGCGGCCCTCGCCCCTCCCGGGACGCGGTCCTAGAGTGACGCCCACCACGTCCGGTGGCTGATTTCCCTCGCCCGGTTCCCTGGGAGGGCACATGACCCGTATCTCGGTGAAGGTGGACGGCACGACGTACGAGGACGAGGTGGAACCCCGTCTTCTGCTGATCCACTATCTGCGTGACCGGCTGGGTCTGACCGGCACCCCGATCGGCTGCGACACCTCCAACTGCGGGGCCTGCACGGTCGACCTGGACGGCGAGACCGTCAAGAGCTGCTCGGTACTCACGGTCCAGGCCGACGGGAGCGAGGTGACCACCGTCCAGGGGCTCGCCACGAACGGGGAGTGGCATCCCCTGCAGAAGGCGTTCCACGAGCGCCACGCCCTGCAGTGCGGGTACTGCACACCAGGGATGATCATGGCCGCGCGTGATCTGCTCCGCGAGAATCCGCAGCCGAGCGCGGACGACGTACGGCATGCGCTGGAGGGCAATCTCTGCCGGTGCACGGGCTATCAGAACATCGTGCGCGCGGTGCTCGCCGCCTCCGAGGCCGCTGAACCGTCGGTGGCCTCCACAGCATCTGCGGCTTCTGCGGCTTCCGGGCAGGAGGCAAGGACATGAGCGAGCAGATCACCGAGCGCGAGGTCGGCCGGTCCCGTCCCCGTAAGGAGGACGCCCGGCTGGTCACCGGCCAGACGAACTGGACCGACAACATCAGCGTCAACGGGCTGCTGCATCTGGCCATCCTGCGCAGCCCGATGGCGCACGCCCGTATCGACCGTGTCGACGTGACGCCCGCGCTCGAACGACCCGGTGTCATCGCCGCGTTCACCGGCCGCGACCTCGCGGAGGGGACCGCCTCGCTGCCGTGCGCCTGGCCGGTGACCGAGGACATCGTGCTGCCGGACCACCCGTCCGTCGCGGTCGACGAGGTGCGGTACGCGGGCGACCCGGTGGCCGTCGTCGTGGCCCGCGACCGGTACGCGGCCGCCGACGCGCTCGAAGCGATCGAGGTCGACTACGAGCCGCTGCCCCCTGTGCTCGACATGGAAGCCGCCCTCGCCGACGACGCCCCACTGGTCCACTCGGACAAGGGAACCAACCGCTGCTATGTCTGGCCGCTGGCCACGGGCGAGAACTACGAGACGGTCGAACAGCGCGCCGACGTCGTCGTGCGCCGCCGCTATCTCCAGCAGCGGCTCATCCCCAACGCCATGGAACCGCGCGCGGTGGTCGTCACCCCGCTCGCCGCGTCCGGCGAGTACACGGTGTACTCGGCTACCCAGGTCCCGCACGTCCTGCGCGTGATGCTCTCCATGGTCACCGGCGTCCCCGAGCACAAACTGCGCGTGGTCGCCCCCGACGTGGGCGGCGGCTTCGGCTCCAAGCTCCAGGTGTACGGCGAGGAGGTCATCGCCCTCGACATCGCGCGGCGCCTCGGCCGGCCGGTCAAGTGGACCGAGTCCCGCTCCGAGGGCTACCTCGCCACCCACCACGGACGCGGCCAGATTCAGGACATCGAGATCGCCGCGACCCGCGAGGGCAAACTGCTCGGCCTCAAGGTCGACCTGCTCGCCGACATGGGCGCCTATCTGATGCTCGTCACGCCGGGCATCCCGGTCCTGGGCGCCTTCATGTATCCGGCGATCTACAAGATGGACGCGTACGCGTTCACGTGCACGGGTGTCTTCACGACGCGTACGCCCACGGACGCGTACCGAGGTGCCGGGCGCCCGGAGGCGACGTACGCCATCGAGCGGATCATGGACGAGCTGGCCGCCGAACTCGGCCTGGATCCGGTGGAGTTGCGGCGCCGGAACTGGATCGGGCACGACGAGTTCCCGTACACGTCGATCGCCGGGCTGACCTACGACAGCGGCAACTACGAGGCCGCCACCGACAAGGCGCTCGCCCTCTTCGGGTACGACGAGCTGCGCGCCGAGCAGGCCAAGCGGAACGAGAGCGGTGACTCCGTGCGGCTCGGGATCGGGGTGTCCACGTACACCGAGATGTGCGGGCTCGCGCCGAGCCGGGTGCTGCGGGATCTGCGGTACGCGGCCGGCGGCTGGGAGGCGGCGAGCATCCGCATGCTGCCCACCGGCAAGGTCGAGGTGATCACCGGGACCAGCCCGCACGGGCAGGGGCACGAGACCTGCTGGAGCCAGATCGCCGCCGATGTGCTCGGGGTGCCCTTCGAGGACATCGAGGTCGTGCACGGCGACACCAGGTCGGCGCCGCAGGGCATGGACACGTACGGCTCGCGGTCGCTCGTCGTCGGTGGCTCGGCCGTGCATCACGCGGCCCAGAAGGTCGTCGACAAGGCGCGCAAGGTGGCCGCGCATCTGCTGGAGGCGAGCGAGCACGACCTGGAGTTCACGGACGGCGCGTTCTCCGTGAAGGGGTCGCCGGAGGCGCGGAAGACGATCCAGGAGGTCGCCTTCGAGACGTTCTCCTCGCACGATCTGCCCGACGGCATGGAGCCGACCATCAACGCCGAGCACCTGCTCGACCCGGACAACTTCTCCTACCCGCACGGCACTCACCTGTGCGCGGTCGAGGTCGACACGGAGACCGGGCGGACGTCGATCCGTTCGTACGTCTGCGTCGACGACGTCGGCCTGGTCATCAACCCGGTGATCGTCGAGGGGCAGGTGCACGGCGGGCTCGCCCAGGGCATCGCGCAGGCGCTGTACGAGGAGGCCGTGTACGACGACGAGGGCAACCTGGTCTCGGGCACGATGGCCGACTATCTGGTGCCCTCCGCGGTGGACCTGCCCGAGTTCACGACCGGTCGTACGGAGACGCCCGCCACCTCGAATCCCCTGGGGGTGAAGGGAGTTGGCGAGGCCGGCACGATCGCCTCGACACCCGCCGTCGTCAACGCGATCGTGGACGCGCTGCGGCCGCTGGGCGTCCGGGACATAGCGATGCCCTGCTCGCCGGGGCGGGTCTGGGAGGCCCTTCAGTCGGCCCGGTCGGTCGAGGAGAACCAGTCATGATTCCTCCGGCATTCGACTACGTCAGGCCCACGAGCATCGACGAGGCCGTACGGACGCTCGGCGACGCGGGCGAGGACGCGAAGGTACTGGCGGGCGGGCAGAGCCTGCTTCCGCTGCTTCGGTTGCGGCTCACCTTCCCCGAACTGGTCGTGGACATCGGCCGGATACCCGGGCTGCGCGGGGTGCGCGAGGACGGCGGCACGCTCGTCATCGGCGCGCTGACCACCCACCACGACGTCCTCGCGGATCCGCTGGTACGCCGTCACGCGGGCCTTCTCGCGGCGGCCACGGCGACGGTCGCCGACCCCGCGATACGCCATCGGGGCACCCTCGGCGGCTCGCTCGCCCATGCCGATCCCGCGGGTGATCTGCCGGCGGTGGCGCTCGCGCTGGACGCGGAGCTGGTCGCGGCGGGGCCCGGCGGCCAACGCACCATCCCCGCACGGGAGTTCTTCGTCGACTACCTCCAGACCTCGCTGCGGCCGGACGAGTTGCTGGTCGAGGTGCGGCTCCCGATGACCGACAAAGCCGCCGGCTGGGGCTTCCACTACGAGAAGTTCAGCCGGGTGGCACAGGCCTGGGCCGTGGTCGGCGTCGCGGCGCTCGTGCGGCGCGACAACGGGCACATCGCCGAGGCGCGGATCGGTCTCAGCAACATGGGGTCCACTCCCCTGCGGGCCTCGGCGACCGAGGAGGCGCTGGTGGGCGTGGGTCCGGACGGTGTGGCGGGGGCCGCACGGTCGGCGGCGGAGGGAACCCGTCCGACGGGCGATCCGTCCGCCTCGCCCGAGTACCGGGCGCATTTGGCACGGGTGCTCACACGGCGCTCGGTGCTGACCGCCGCGGGGATGGGGTGAGGAGCCGATCACACGGATGGAGGGATCGGGGTCCGCGCCGGGGTCATCGCCGTGGCCGGGGCGGGGGAGGGATGCGGTCTCGGGCCCTGGCGCGGGGCCGGGCGCGGACTCCAACCCCGACACCGGCGCGGGCGCTGGGCCGGGCGCGGGCTCCAACTCCGACTCCGGCTCGGGCGCGTTGTCCGATAGCCGCCGGTTGAGCACCGACGAGGCGTCCGGCGGTAGCCGGTTGCCCGGTGGCGGGGCCGCATGGCCGACGGGACCCGGCGACGTGCGGGAGCGGCTCGAAAAGACCGGGTACCTCGTCGACGACGGCCTGGCGGTCGCGTGTTTCCTCGCTCTGAAGCTGCGTCGGCCGATCTTCTGCGAGGGCGACGCGGGCGTGGGCAAGACCTCGCTCGCGTCGGCCTTCGCCGCCGCGCTGGACGCTCCGCTCATCCGCCTCCAGTGCTACGAGGGTATCGACGCCTCGCAGGCGCTGTACGACTGGGACTTCCCGCGCCAGTTGCTGCATCTGCGGGCGGCCGAGGCGGCCGGTGTCACCGACGCGGACCGTCTTGAGGGCGAGCTGTACGGGCGACGGTTCCTGATCGCCCGGCCACTGTTGCGGGCCCTGGAGACCCAGCCGTGCGTGCTGCTCATCGACGAGATCGACCGGGCCGACGACGAGTTCGAGGCGTTCCTGCTGGAGCTGCTGTCCGAGTACACGGTCACCGTCCCCGAACTCGGCACCCTGCGCGCCGAGTCGCCGCCCGTCGTGGTCCTCACGTCCAACCGGACCCGCGAGGTGCACGACGCGCTGAAGCGGCGCTGCCTCTACCACTGGTTCGACCATCCCGGCTTCGCCCGCGAACTCGCCATCGTACGAGGGCGGTTGCCGGGTGTGACGGCACGGCTCGCCGAGCAGGTGACCGGCCTCGTACAGGCGCTGCGCGCGGCCGATCTGGTGAAGCCGCCGGGGGTCGCCGAGACGATCGACTGGGCGGAGGCACTGGACGCGCTCGGCGCGACGGAGGTCGACGCGGAGCTGGCGGTGGCCACGCTGGGGTCGGTGCTGAAGTACCGGGAGGACCTGGAGCGGGCCCGGGGGCTCGATCTGGCGGCGCTGCTCGCGGTGCGGGGCGCGTGAGGCGAGTGAGATGCGTGAGGCGTGCGGGGAGCGGGGCGTGAGGTGACCGGGACGGAGCGCGAGGCCGGCGTCGATGAGCGCGCCGGGGCGTCCGTCGACGTGCCCGCCGTCCTCGTCGGCTTCGCCCGGGCCCTGCGCGCCGCCGGGGTCGAGGCGGGGCCCGATCGCGTACAGGCCTTCCTCGGCGCGCTCGACGTGCTGCGGCCAGGCATGCGGTCCGACGTGTACTGGTCGGGGCGGCTGACCCTGTGCGGCAGCCGGGACGATCTGGAGCGGTACGACCGGGTGTTCGCCGCCTACTTCGGGGGCGCGGCGTCCGAAGGCCGGGGGATGCGGGCCTCTCCCCCGCCACGGCTGCGGATGACCGTACGGGACGCGGGGCCCGCCCCTCGTGCGCGGGTCGAGGGCGAACGGGATGCCGTGCCGACAGCGGCCCTCGCGAGCTCCGCCGAGGTGCTGCGGCACCGGGACTTCGCCGGGCTCACCGACGCCGAGCGGGGTCAACTCCGGCGGCTGCTGGCCGCGTTCGCTCTGCGGGGCGAGCTCCGGCGTACCGCCCGGATGCGGCCGGCCAGGCGCGGGGTCGTCGATCCGCGGCGCACCGTGCGGGAGGTGCTGCGGCGGGGCGGCGAGCCCGCGCCGCCCCGGATGCGGGCGCGGGCCGAGCGACCGCGCCGGGTGGTGCTGCTGGTGGACGTGAGCGGCTCGATGGCCGCGTACGCGGACGCGCTGCTGCGGTTCGCGCACGCCGCCGCGCATGCCGCCCCGCACGGCGGGCGGGCGCGTACGGAGGTGTTCACGATCGGTACGCGGCTGACCCGGGTGACCCGTGAGCTGACGCACCGCGACCCCGGCACCGCGCTGGCCGCGGTCGCGGCGGCCGTGCCGGACTGGCGCGGCGGCACACGGCTCGGCGAGCTGCTGCGGGGTTTCCTCGACCGGTGGGGGCAGCGCGGTATGGCGCGCGGCGCGGTGGTCGTCGTGCTGTCGGACGGCTGGGAGCGTGGCGATCCGGAGCTGCTCGCGGCCCAGATGCGACGCTTGCACCGGCTGGCGCACCGGGTGATCTGGGCCAATCCGCGCAAGGCCCGTCCCGGCTACGCGCCCCTGGCCGCCGGTATGGCGGCGGCGCTGCCGAGCGTTGACTCATTCGTAGAGGGGCACAGTCTGGCCGCGCTGGAACGTCTGGCGGCGGTGGTGAGAGGAGCGGGCGATGCGTGAGATCCTCCCGGCGCTCGGCCGGTGGTACGCGGAGGGCTCCGCCTTCGGTCTCGCCACGGTCGTCGCCGTCAGCCGGAGCGCGCCGCGGGATCCGGGCGCCTCCATGGCCGTCGGCCCCGGTGACGAGGTCGTGGGCAGCGTGTCCGGCGGCTGTGTCGAAGGGGCGGTGTTCGAGCTGGCCCAGGAGGTGGTGGAGTCCGGCGAGGCACGGCTCGAAACCTTCGGGTACAGCGACGACGACGCGTTCGCCGTCGGTCTGACCTGCGGCGGGGAGATCACCCTCCTCGTACGGCCCGTCACGGCCGCCCTCGACCCGTCCTTCGGGGCGGTCGCGGAGTCGGTGACCGCGGGCCGCCCGGTGACCGTGGCGACGGTGATCGACGGCCCGGCTCGGCGTGGCGCGACCCTCGCCGTCTGGGAGGACGAGGTGTCGGGCACGCTCGGCACGACCGGCCTGGATGTGGCGGTGACCGCCGACGCGCGGGGCGAACTGGCCCTGGGCGCCACGGGGCAGCGGCACTACGGCCCGCGCGGTGAGCGGCGCGAGGACGCCGTGACCGTCTTCCTGAACTCCTTCGCTCCCCCGCCGCGGATGCTGGTCTTCGGGGCGATCGACTACGCGGCCGCCGTGGCCCGGATCGGGGCCTTCCTCGGCTACCGGGTCACCGTGTGCGACGCCCGGCCCGTCTTCGCCACCCCGAAACGCTTCCCGGCCGGCGTGGAGGTCGTCGTCGAGTGGCCGCACCGCTATCTGCACGCCACCCCGACCGACGAACGCACGGTGATCTGCGTCCTCACCCACGACCCCAAGTTCGACGTGCCGCTCCTGGAGGAGGCGCTGCGTCGGCCGGCCGCGTACATCGGGGCCATGGGCAGTCGGCGTACGCACGACGACCGGATGAAGCGGCTGCGGGACGGCGGGCTCGGCGAGGCCGAACTGGCCCGGCTGCGCTCGCCGGTCGGCCTCGACCTCGGAGCGCGTACGCCCGAGGAGGTGGCCGTGTCCGTCGCCGCCGAGATCGTCGCGCTGCGCTGGGGCGGCAGCGGCGCCCCGCTGACGGCGACGGCCGGGGAGATCCACCCGCGGGAGCAGTGACGAGGCGCAGCCTTCGCGGCGGCCCACCTGGACGACGGCCGTCCTGCGCCTGAGACGTCGGCGCGTGTCAGGTCTCCTCGCGGTGGTCGGCGATGATCGCTTCGAGGTGGCGCAGGGCGGTGGTCACTCGGGCCGGGTCCTCCTGGAAGAAGGGGTCGTCGAGCACGGGAAGTGATCCGGCGAGCGCCCAGCCGCGTCCGCGCGCCCAGGTGGCGTCGTCGTCGCCGAGTGCCTCGCGGAAGGTGCCGCGCGCCGCGTCGGGCAGGAACTTCCACGCGGGCAGCACGTCGACGGCGGGGTCGCCGACGCCCAGCGTGCCGAAGTCGATGACCGCGCTGAGGTGGCCGTCGGCGGACAGCAGGTTGCCGGTCGCGAGGTCGCCGTGGAACCAGACCGGCGGTCCGTCCCAGGCGGGTGCCGTGAGCGCCGCGTCCCACACCGCCGTCACCGCGTCGGTGTCCACCACGCCCTTCAGTTTGGCGATCTTCGGCCGGACCACGGCGTCGGCTGCCAGCGAGTCTCGTTCGTCGCCCATGGGTACCCCGCGGAACGCGTTGCTCCAGTGCGGTCCTGGGCCGTCGGTGGCGTCGATCTTCCGCAACGCCCTGATGAACTCGGCGAGTTGCCCGGCCGCCCGCACCGGATCCGCGAGCCCCTCGGTGGTCGCCGTCTCGCCCTCCAGCCACCGGTAGACCGACCAGGGGAAGGGATAGCCCTCCCCCGGCACCCCCGCCGCGAGCGGTTCGGACACCGTGAGCGGCAACTGCGGGGCGAGCAGCGGCAGCCAGCGGTGCTCCCGCTCCACCTGTCCGACCCAGCGCGGGTAGCGCGGCAGCCGTACGGACAGGACGTTGCCCAGCCGGAAGGTCGCGTTGTCCATCCCTGAGCGGGGAACCGGTGAGATCGGGAGTTCGGCCCACTGGGGGAACTGGGCGGCGAGCAGACGGCGGACGAGATGGGCGTCGATGGTCACGTCGTCGTGGGCATGCGGGTCACCGGATGACAAGGGTCAACTCCTGGATGCGGACCGGGAAGCGGCCGACCCATCCCATCCGCCGGAACACTCATCGTCCACTGGTTTTCCGTCGGACCGTCAGCCCCGGACCGTCAGCCGCCCGCCGGTTTCCGGGGCGGCAGCTGGTGCAGTTGCACGTCGGTGAGCTCGCCGTTCTTCACTGCCGCCGTCATGTACGTGCAGTGCGGCTGGCGCCTGCGGTCGGTGGGCGAGCCCGGGTTGAGGAGGCGCAGGCCGGTCGGGGCCGTGGTGTCCCAGGGGATGTGGCTGTGGCCGAAGACGAGGACGTCGAGGTCCGGGAAGCGGGCGGCGCACCGCGCCTCCCGGCCCTGAGCGGCGCCGGTCTCGTGGACCACTCCGACGCGCAGGCCGTCCAGGTCGGCCAGGGCGATCTCGGGGAGACGGGCCCTCAGCTCCGGGCCGTCGTTGTTGCCGTACACGCCGATGACCCGGTTCGAGCGGCTCTCCAGGAGGTCGAGGGTGGCGGTGTCCACCCAGTCGCCCGCGTGGATCACGACGTCGGCGCGCGGGAGTTCGGCGAGCAGTGGCGCGGGGAGTTGCTTGGCGCGCTTGGGGAGGTGGGTGTCGGACAGCAGGAGGAGGCGCACGCGATCAGCCTAGGACGGGCGGTTCGGCGAGGAGTGGTTCGGTGACGGGCGGTCCGGTCACGGCGATCTCGGCCCACACCTGTTTGCCACCGCTGACCGGGACTGTTCCCCAGGTCACGGAGAGGGCCTCGACAAGGAGGATGCCGCGGCCGCCGGTGGCCTCCCAGCCGATGCTGGTGGGCTTGATGGGCGTCCGTGGTGAGGCGTCGGCGACAGCGATGCGCAGGCGGTCGTTGATGAGGGTGAGGTCGAAGCGGACCTGGCCGTCGGTGTGCACGAGGGCGTTGGTGACCAGTTCGGAGACAATCAGGAGGATGGCGTCGTACTCCTCCGTCACGCCCCAGGCGCGCAGGGTGCGCCGGGTGAAGCGGCGGGCGTGGCGGACTGCCTGCGGTACGCGCCACACCGTCCAGCTCTCGCGCAGCGGTCGCAGGTCGAGGCCGTCGTAGCGCATGAGGAGCAGGGCCACGTCGTCGCTGCGGTTGGCGTTCGCGAGCAGGGCGTCGGCGACGAGTCCGAGGTGGGCGGGGTCGGCGGCGGACAGCTCGTCGCACAGCCGGTTCAGGCCGTCCTCCATGTCGAGCTCGGAGGACTCGACGAGGCCGTCGGTGGTGAGGGCCACGACGGTGCCGGGCCGCAGCGGCAGCGGGCTCATCGGGAAGTCGGCCTGGGTGATGACGCCCAGCGGTGGTCCGCCCTCGGTGACGACGATCTCGGTTGTGCCGTCCGGGTGGCGCAGGACCGGCGGCAGATGTCCGGCGCGTACGCACCAGGCCGTGCCCTCCGCCATGTCGACGTCCACGTAGCAGCAGGTGGCGAAGAGGTCGGTCTCCATGTCCATGAGCAGCCGGTTGGCGTGCGAGACGACCACGTCCGGCGGGTGGCCCTCGACGGCGTACGCGCGTAGCGCGGTGCGCATCTGGCCCATGAGCGTGGCGGCCTGGGCGTTGTGCCCCTGGACGTCGCCGATGACGAGGGCGACATGGCTGTCGGGCAGCGGGATCACGTCGTACCAGTCGCCGCCGACCTCCAGGCCCGCCGTGGTGGGCAGATAGCGGGCCACGGCCTCCGCGCCCGGCAGGGGCGGCAGTCTGCGCGGGAGGAGGGTGCGCTGGAGCATGCCGACGAGTTCGTGTTCGGCGTCGAAGGCGTGGGCGCGCATCAGGGCCTGGCCGGCGAGACCGGCGGAGGCGGTGAGCAGGGCACGCTCGTCGGGTCCGAAGTCGTGCGGGGTGTCCCAGCCGATGAGGCAGGCGCCGGCCATTCTGCCGCTGCCGGCCGGCAGCGGGAGGATGGCGAGGCCGCCGGGGCCGACCTCGGCGAGCGTGGCCTCCAGCGGGGTTCCGGCCGGCCAGATGGCCGCGCGGCCGTCGCGCAGGGCGGCCGCCAGGGTCGGCATGGTGCGTACGGGTGCGTCGGGCCACTCCGAGCGCCACTCCGAGCGCCAGACCTCGGGCCAGGCCTCCGGTTCGGGCGGGTCCAGGACGGTGACGACGAGGCGGTCGCCCTCCAGCTCGGCCAGGGCGATCCGGTCGGCCTTCAGGGGCCGGCGCAGGGCGGTGACGACGGCCTGGCTGACGTCGTGGACGGTGCCCGCGGTGGCGAGGGCCGCGGCGAGGCGCTGGACGCGGGCGACCTCGTTGCCGCCGGAGCGGAGCTTGGAGGCGTCGGCGACGGTGCCCACCAGCCGGGACGGGCGCCCGTCGGCGGCAGGCAGGAGGCGTGCGCGCAGCCTGAGCCACCTCTGGTCGCCCGAGGGCTGGAGGATGCGGAACTCCAGCTCGCGCTCGCCGACGGACATGTGGTCGGACTCCACCACGGACATCAGCGAGGGCAGATCCTCCGGCACGGCCATCCCCAGCAGGGTCTCGACCTTGCCGTCGAACTGGTCGGGGGCGAGCCCGAACAGCTCCAGCATCTCGTCGTCGACCTCGACGCGCCCGGTGTCCATGGCCAGGCTGAACGAGCTGCTGGGCAGGTCGTCGGAGTCCTCGGACCCGGCTCCGGTGGAGGGCGGGAAGGAGACGGCCTCGGCGAGCAGTGCGAGGCAGGTGCGGTCCTCGGTGTCGAAGCCACCCGGGTTCTCGTTCACGGCGACCAGACAGCCTCCGCCGCGCGGGTCCGGGGCCAGCGGCAGGGCGGCCAGCCAGAAGTCCCCCGCGGGCATGGGGCGGGCGCCGGGGCGTACGGCGAGCTCCTCGGGGCTGAGCCACAGGGACCGGCCGAGACGGTAGGCGTCCGCCGCGGGCGAGCCACCGGAGAGCGGGTAGCTGTCGCGCAGCCCGTAAAGGGACCGGGGTACGCCCGCCGCCTCGATCAGACACAGTTGGTCACCGCTGTCGCCCGGCGCGTACACGGTGGCGAGCGTCGCGCCACCGAACACGAGTGCCTGTTCGAGCACGCTCCGTAGTCGTTCGGAGGTCCCGAGGTCCGTGTGAAGCGCCTTGAGGGCAAGTTCGGTACGCAGCGTTCTCGTTCTGCGTTCCGCAGCGCCCTCACTGACCACGTCCGCAATTACAGCGCTTCCGGGACGGCGGCGCAGCCCCTGTGACCGTTCGGAGGCAGGTCATCGGTCGGGGCCCGGGTCGGGCGGGAGTCCAGGAGGCGGGTCCCCGGGCGACTGCGGGACGTATGTCTCCGTATGTCCCGGAGCACGGCGTGTCTCGGGCCGTCTCGGGCCGTCTCGGGCCGTCTCGGGCCGTCTCGGCACAGGGTGCGGCCGTCCGGGGGTATGCGCGACGCCGAACATCACACCGGCGCGGCTGTCGGGGACCGTCCGAAGGAGACCGAACGCGACCCGACCCGTGCATTCCTCACGGTCACCTCGTGACAGCCGTGACTGTCCGGGCTCTTCGTGGGGTGGAAGGCTCGGCAGCCGTCGAGGGGAATGCGATGGACGAGCGGTACGAGGTCTACGCGCTGGCCGACAGGTTCTTCTACGAGACGCCGGACCGGCTGACCGGGGAGGGGCGCGGCGAAGCGCCCGGCTACGAGACGGCCCGGCGGGCGGTGCCCGAGGGGTGGCGGGCGGCCCGGATCGGGGACTGGCTGACGATGACCCCTGTCGACGGGGAGGGCCGGCCACGGTCCGGACCGGTCCAGGGGTGGAAGATCCACGCCTCGGCCACCCGGGAGAACGCGGAGCGGATCGCGGCAGCCGTGTGGGACTACTGCGTGCCCCGGCTGATCCCCTTCAAGTTCGTGCCGGGTCCGCAGCTGCTGCAGCTGCGGAACGTCAAGTACGCCGCCCGCGACACGAGCGGCAAGTTCGTCACCGTCTATCCCGCGGACGAGGACCAACTCCAGGTCGTACTGGAGGAGTTGGGCACACTGCTGGCGGGTCTCGAAGGGCCGTACATCCTCACCGACCTGCGCTGGAACGACGGTCCGCTGTATGTGCGCTACGGGGCGTTCGCGCGGTCCTTCGTCGTCGACGAGCGCGGCGCGCTGGTGCCCGCGGTGACGGACGGCGACGGACGGCGCGTGCCGGACCGGCGGGCGCCCTCCTTCCAGGTGCCGGAGTGGGTGACCCTGCCCGCGTTCCTGGAACCGCAGCTCGCCGCGCGCAACACGACGACGGTCGGCGAGCTGCCGTACCGCATCGAGAAGGCGCTGCACTTCTCCAACGGCGGTGGCGTGTACGCGGGCGTCGACACCCGCGACGGGAGCAGGGTCGTCCTCAAGGAGGGCCGGCCGCACGCGGGGCTCGCCGCCGACGGGGCGGACGCCGTGGCCCGGCTCGGCCGGGAGAAGTACGCCCTGGAGCGGCTGGCCGGTCTCGGTGTGGTGCCCGGGGTGCGCGACTGGTTCATGCTCGGCGAACACCGCTTCCTCGTCATGGACTTCCTGGAGGGCCGGCCGCTCAACTCCTTCTTCGCCGAACGCCATCCACTGCTCACCGCCGACCCGGATCCCGCCGCCGTCGCCGACTACACGGCGTGGGCGCTGCGTGTTCACGGGCTGGTCGAGGAGGCGGTCGAGGCGGTGCACGCGCGTGGCATCGCCTTCAACGACCTGCACATGTTCAACATCATGGTCGCCTCCGACGAACGGTCGGTCGCCCTCCTCGACTTCGAGGCCGCGGCGCCGATCGAGGAGGACGGCCGCCAGATCGTCGCCCACCCGGGGTTCTTCGCACCGCCGGACCGGACGGGCGCGGACGTGGACCGGTACGCGCTGGCGTGTCTGCGGCTCGCGATGTTCATGCCGGTCACCACGCTGTTCGTGGTGGACCGGGCGAAGGCGGCACACCTCGCCGAGATCATCACCGGTCAGTTCCCTGACGTGCCACGGGAGTTCCTCGCCGAGGCGGTCGCCGAGATCACCCGGGACCCCGGTTCCCGCACGACTGCCTCACCGTCCTCCGCGACGGCCTTCCTGCCGCCGCCCGTGAACGCATCGCCATCGCCCGCGAACACCTCGCCGTACGCCGGGCTCGCCGAGCCCGGTGACTGGCCCTACAGCCGTGACTCGATGGTCAAGGCGATCCTCGCCTCGGCCACACCGGAGCGCGACGACCGGCTCTTCCCCGGCGACATCGCCCAGTTCTCCGACGGCGGCGGACTCGGGCTGGCGTACGGGGCCGCGGGCGTGCTGTACGCCCTGGCGGAGGCTGGCGCGGACCGGTACGAGGAGGGCGAGCGCTGGCTGCTCGACCACACCGACCCGGTGCCGACGGGCACGCCGCTCGGCCTGTACGACGGTCTCGCGGGCGTCGCGTACGTCCTCGACCTGCTCGGACACCGGCAGCGGGCACTGGACCTCGTCGACACCGTGCTCAAGGAGAAGTGGCGGAAGCTGTCCTCCGACCTGAAGGGCGGGCTCGCCGGGCTCGCCTTGGTGCTCGACCGGCTGGCACGCACGACCGGGGAGCCGGAACTGGACCTCCGGGCGGCGGAGGTGGCACGGATCCTCCGGGAGCGGGCGGCCGAGCCGCGGCCCGAACCGAGGAAGCGCCGCGCCGGACTCCTCCGCGGCGCGAGCGGGCCCGCGCTGTTCCTGCTGCGCCGGTACGAGTCGACCGGTGACCCCGAGCTGCTGACCTCGGCCGCCGAGGCGCTGCGGCGGGACCTGGAGTGCTGTGTCGTCCAGCGGGGCGGCGGCCTGGAGGTCGATGAGGGCCGACGCACCCTCCCCTACCTCGGCGACGGCAGCGCGGGAATCGGTCTGGTCATCGACGACCACCTCGCCCTCGCGCGCGACCGCGGCGGCCGGAGCGAGTACAGCGGAGACGAGGACGACCGGGGCGAGTTCGAGCGCGCCCGCTCGCGGATCCTGACCGCCGCCACCTCACGCTTCTACGCGCAGCCCGGGCTGTTCCAGGGCCGGGCGGGCATGATCCTCCACCTGAGCCGCACCGGCGCGGACCCCGGGCAGCTCGCCGAGCAGATCGCCGGGCTCGGCTGGTTCGCGATGCCCTACCAGGGCCAACTGGCCTTCCCCGGGCACCAGATGATGCGCCTCTCCATGGACCTGGGCACCGGAACGGCAGGGTGTCTGCTGGCGCTCGGCGCCGCCCTCGACGGTGAGGCCCTCGCCCAGCTGCCGTTCCTGCCGCCGCCTCGACGGCGGCCCTGAAACGCGGTTCCGCCGTCCGGCGGAGTCGTGACACCAAACCCCGTCCCCACAGGGCGACTTCACCGAGAGAAAAGGACATCACCATGGCACTTCTCGACCTGCAGACGATGGAATCCGACGAGCAGACGGACGGCGGCGCGAACAGCACCCTCAGCCTGCTCTCGTGCATCAGCGCGGCCAGCGTCACCCTGTGTCTCTGACATCACCGCGTTCACACGGCTCCGGGCGGTACCCGATCCCCAGTGGGGAGGGGCCGCCCGGGGCCTCGCGCGGCGTTGCGCTGCTGCGTGCGGCGACCCGGCACAGTGGCGTCCGCTGCGCGGCCCTCGCCTTGCTGTCCCTGGCCGGGACGGCGGCGGGCCTGCTGCTGCCGGCCGCGCTGGGCCGGGCGCTCGACGCCCTGCTGGCGGACGCCTCCCGGGCCACGAACTGGGTGCTCTGCTGCACGGCCCTGGTACTGGTGCTCGCCGTGCTCGACGCGTGCGAGACGGTACTGGGCGCGACCACGAACGCCCGGGCCACCGCGTGGCTGCGCGAGCGGCTCACGGGCCATGTGCTGGGCGTGGGACCCCGGGCCGGGCACCGGTTCGGGCCGGGTGAACTCGTCGCGCGTCTCGTCGGCAACGCCGCGCAGGCCGGAACGGCCCCCGCCACGCTGGCCGGCCTCTTCGCCGCCCTGGCCGCTCCGCTCGGGGCGATCGTGGCGCTCTGGCTGATCGACCCCCTGCTGGCACTCGTGTTCCTGGGCGGCGTCCCGGTCGTCGTGGCGGTGCTGCGGGCCTTCGCCCGCAACTCCTCGCGGTGCGTGGCCCGTTACCAGGACGCGCAGGGACGGATCGCGGGCGCGCTGGCGGAGGCGATCGACGGCGCGCGCACCATCGCGGCGGGCTGGACCGCCGACAAGGAGGTCGCGCGGATCCTGCGGCCACTGCCCGGACTGTCCCGCGAGGGCCACCGGATGTGGCGCGTCCAGGGACGCGCCGCCGCACAGGCCGTCGGGGTGGCACCGCTGCTGCAGATCGCGGTGCTGGCCACGGCGGGCCTGCTGCTCACCCGACATCGGCTCTCCGTCGGTGAGTTGCTCGCCGCCTCCCGTTACGCCGTACTGGCGACCGGCGTCGGCGTGCTCGTCGGCCGGCTGGGCGGGCTGGTCGAGGCCCGGGCTTCGGCACGCCGCATCGGCGAGGTGCTGGACGAGCCGGACGCTGTGTACGGGACACGCCATCTCCCGCAAGGCCAGGGCCAGTTGGAGCTGCGTGCCGTGACCGCCCGGAACCGCGGCGGCCGTACCGTGCTGGACGGTGTCGACCTCGTCGTCCCCGGCGGAACCACACTGGCCGTGGTCGGACGCTCGGGCGCGGGCAAGTCACTGCTCGCCGCGCTCGCCGGGCGGCTGGCCGATCCGGACTCCGGAGAGGTGCTTCTCGACGGGGTGCCGCTGCGCGAACTGGACCGGCACGCACTGCGGCGCGCGATCGGATACGCCTTCGAACGCCCCGCCCTGCTCGGCGGGACCGTCGAGGACACGATCGGCTTCGGCCACCCGCAACCGCCCCCGGACCGGGTCCGGGAGGCGGCCCGTACCGCCCGCGCCGACGAATTCGTACGCCGCCTCCCCCACGGTTACGCGACACCCTGCGCCGCGGCCCCCTTGTCCGGCGGTGAGGCCCAACGCCTCGGTCTGGCACGGGCGTTCGCCCGTGGCGGGCGGCTGCTGGTCCTGGACGACGCGTTGTCGAGCCTCGACACGGTGACGGAACACCACGTCACGGAGGCGCTCTTCCGGCGCACACCGGGGTGCGGCCGCCTGGTCGTCGCCCACCGGGCGTCGACCGCGGCACGGGCGGACTCGGTGGCATGGCTGGAGGGAGGGCACGTGCGAGCCGTCGGTCGGCACGCGGAGTTGTGGGCGCAGCCCGAGTACCGGGCCGTCTTCGGCGGCGATGCGGCCGGGTACGCGGGCGACGGCGTCGTCCACACCGGCGACGCGCCTCCGGGCGCCGAGCGGAACGGAGGGAGTCCGTGAGCGGGGCCCGGCCGAGCGACCGGCGACCCGGAGGTGAGCCGCCCCGCGGTGCCCGGCGCTCCGGCACCACCACGGCTGACAGGCACAACAGCGTCCACCGGCGCGGGCTCCGCTTCCTGCGGACCAGGCGGCGCGTGGTCGGACGGCTCGCCGCGTGGTCCGTACTGGAGACCGCGCAGACCTTCCTCACCGGGTACGCGCTGGCGCGGGCCCTCGACGCCGGGTTCCTGGCCGGTCGGGTGGACGTGGGGCTCGGCTGGCTCGCTGCGGCTGCTGTCGCCGTGCTGGTCGGGGCGTACGGGACCGGGCGGGTCTACGGGGCCGTGGCCGCGCTGGTCGAGCCGTTGCGGGACCGGCTCGTACGGCACGTGGTCGAGCGGGGGGTGCGGGACGCGGACCGGGGCGCGCTGTCCCGGCTCACCCAGCAGGTGGAGATCGCCCGGGACACCTTCGCGGGACTCGTGATGGTGTCGCGCTCGTTCGTGTTCACCGCCGCCGGCGCCCTGATCGGCCTGTTCTCGCTCGCACCGCCGCTGCTGCTCGTGGTGGCGCCGCCGCTCGCCGCCGGTGTGGCCCTGTTCGCCCTGACACTGCGGCCGTTGACCCGCCGCCAGGAGGCGTTCCTCGTCGCCGACGAGGACCTTGCCGCCCAACTAGGCGCGGTCTGCCCGGGGTTGAGGGACATCACGGCCGCCGGCGCCGAGGACCAGGTCGCCGCCGAGGCGGGGGCATGTATCGCGGCTGAGCAGAGTGCCGCGCGGTCGCTGGCCCGCTGGGGTGTCCTGCGGGTGGTGGCCCTGGCGATCGGCGGACAGCTCCCGATCGTCCTGCTGCTCGCGACCGCACCCTGGCTCCTCTCCCACGGGGTCACGCCCGGCGCGCTGGTGGGCGCCCTCGCCTATGTCACGCAGTCCCTGCTCCCGGCCCTGCAGAACCTGATCCACGGCCTGGGCACGAGCGGCTCCCGGCTGGCGGTCGTCCTCCGCCGGCTCGCGCCGGACACTCCGGCACCCACGAACGCCCTCGCCGCTCTCACTCCGGACCCGGCACCCGCATCGGGCTCCGCGCCGCCCGGACCCCCTGCCGCCGTCACCCTCTCCTCCCTCACCTTCGCCTACGGCCCCACAAGCGAGCCGGTGATCGACGGCCTCGACCTGTCCATCGCCCACGGCACCCATCTGGCGATCGTGGGCCCCAGCGGCATCGGCAAGTCCACTCTCACCGCCCTCATGGCCGGGCTCCTCGCACCGACCGGCGGCTCCGTCGGCATACGCCCGGCGCTCGACCGCCCCGCCCCCTGCCACCCCGGGCGCCCCGCCCGCGTACTGATCCCGCAGGAGGCGTACGTCTTCACCGGGACGCTCGCCGAGAACCTCGGCCAGCTGCGGCCGACCCTCGTGCCCGAGCGGGAGCTGCTGGGCGCGGCCGAGGCCCTCGGGCTGGGCGCGCTGCTCGACAGGCTGGGCGGGCCGACGGCCGAGGTCGACCCCGGGGCCCTGTCCTCGGGCGAGCGCCAGCTCATCGCGCTGACCCGTGCCTACCTCGCGCACGCTCCCCTGGCCCTGCTGGACGAGGCCACCTGTCACCTGGACCCGGCGGCCGAGGAGCGCGTGGAGCGCGCCTTCGTCCGGCGGGGCGGCACGCTCGTGGTCGTGGCGCACCGCATCAGTTCCGCCCTCCGCGCGGACCGGGTGCTGGTCATGGACGGCCGGCGGACCGCGTACGGCAGCCACGACGAGCTGATGGAGCGGTCCCCGCTCTACCGCGAGCTGGTCGGTGCCTGGTCGCCGGCCGGCGGAGCCACGACCCGCCCCGCCGCCCGCCTGCCGGAGACGTCACAGCCAGCCCTCCCCCTGCGAGATCCGGATGGCGTCGACGCGGTTGCGGGCGCCGGTCTTGCGCGTGATCGCCGCCATGTAGTTGCGTACGGTCCCGTTGGACAGATGGAGGCTTCCGGCGATCTCGGCGACGGAGGCACCCTCGGCGGCCAGTGAGAGCACGCTCAGTTCCCTGCTGGTCAGCGGCATGCTGGCGGCCCGGAGGAAGCCGAAACCGAGCGAGTCGTCGACGAAGCGTTCGCCCGCGGCCACCCGTCGTATCGCGGAGACCAGCCGCTCCGGCGAGCTCTCCTTGTCCACGTAGCCGAGCGCCCCGGCGTCGAACGCGCGCCGCAGGAGACCAGGTCTTCGCGCCGTGGCCATCACCAGCAGCCGGGGCTCCGCCGTCCCCGGCCCCCGCAGGTCGCCGAGCGGCGGCATCTCGTACGAGTCCGCGCGATCGAGATCCGCCGCGCAGACGTCGGGCCGCAGCGATCGGGCGCTCCCGGACGCGCCGCGCCACTCGGCGTCGAACACCGTCAAGTCGGTCACATGGCGCAGCCACTCCGCCAGGACCGACCTCACCAGACACACGTCGTGCACCAGAAGTACCCGGATCACGTCCGTCCCTTCCGCCCTCCGTCTGCCGATTCCGTCGTGCTCTGCGTGTGTGCCCCATGACAGGCGTGTCCCACTTCTCTCCTGTCCCGGGCGTGAAGAACCGGCCAAGGTCGGTGACCGGGGCGCCCGGCCCCCTCGCCGTGCGGGAACCGCCCTCCCGAGGGAGCCTTGTCACCTGGGCTCCTTCGCGTGTCCGTGGGAGGAGGTGGTCGGCGTGTCCGACTGGCAGGTGTCCGGGCAGGACCGGGACGCCGCCCCGCCGCCGGTCGGCCGGCCGCTGCTGTCGCTGACGCTCGCCGCGCTCATGGACGACGTGCACGCGCACTCGGGCGCGGTGTATCTGCTGACCCCCGGCGAGCCGGTCCTTGAGATGGCGGTGATGGCCGGGCTGCCCAGGGCCTTCGCGGCGCCCTGGGAACGGGTGGGCCTGAGCGCGCCGATCCCGGTGGCGGAGGCGGCGCGCGACCGGCGGCTCGTGTGGGTGGGCGGCGAGGAGGAGATGGCCCGCCACTATCCGCGGATCGCCGTCGTCCTGCCGTACCCGTTCGCGCTGGCCGCGCTGCCGGTGGCGACCGACCGTGCCACGTACGGGGCGGTCTTCGTGACCTGGCCGGGCTCGCACCCCGCGGAGCTGTCCGACCGGGAGCGGGACCACCTCACCGCAGCCTGCGACCGGCTCGCGCTGCGCCTGGAGCGGGCCGTCGAGGAGGGCCGGCCGATCCATCCGGAGCCCGATCTGATCGCCCCGGCGTCGGTGGCGACGGTGGCCGGAACACTGGGCACGTTGGAGGCCGTGCGGATGGTGGCGCGGCTGCCGTACGGGCTGTGCGCGCTCGATCTGCACGGCCGGATCAGCTTCGCCAACGCGGCGGCGGCCGATCTGCTCGGCCTGCCGGTCAGCGGCCTGCTGGGCACCCAGCTGTGGGCGACCGTGCCGTGGCTCAACGATCCGGTCTACGAGGACCGCTACCGGGCCGCGCTGCTCAGCCAGCAGGCGACGTCGTTCGTGGCGCTCCGGCCGCCTTCGGACTGGCTGTCGTTCCGCCTCCATCCCAGTACGAACGGGCTGAGCCTGCGGATCACCCGGGCGCGGGCCGTGGCGCGGGAGGGCCCCGCGGGGTTCCGGCACGCGGACACCGGCACGCGCCTCGTGACCATCTCGCAGGTGCTGAGCCTGGCCGGGGCGCTCACCGAGGCGGTGGGTGTGCAGGACGTGGTGCAGCTGGTCGCGGACGAGATCGCGCCCGCCGTCGGCAGCCAGGCGCTGGTGCTCCTCGGTACGCAGGCGGGCCGGCTGCACGTCCTCGGGCACCGCGGCTATCCGGATCCGCAGGTCGTGGAGCGCTTCGACGGGAGGCCGCTGACCGAGCAGACTCCCGGGGCGCACGCCCTGAGAAGCGGTGTGCCCGCCTTCTTCGACTCCCGGCAGCAGCTGGAGCGCCTATACCCGGCCCAGAACTCCACGCCCGACGGCATGGCGGCCTGGGCGTTCCTGCCGCTCATCGCCTCCGGGCGGCCGGTGGGCACCTGTGTCCTCGCGTACGCCGACCCGCATCCCTTCCCGGCCGACGAGCGTGCCGTGCTGACCAGCCTCAGCGGACTGATCGCGCAGGCGCTGGAACGGGCCCGCCTCTACGACGCCAAGCATCAGCTCGCGCACGGTCTGCAGGCCGCGCTGCTGCCGCACTCGCTGCCGTCGCTGCCCGGTATCGAGGCGGCCGCCCGCTATCTGCCCGCGACGCAGGGCATGGAGATCGGCGGGGACTTCTACGACCTGGTGCCGACGGGCGGCGAGGGCGCGACGGGCGGCCAGGCCGCGGCGGTGATCGGTGACGTGCAGGGCCACAACGTCACCGCGGCCGGCCTGATGGGGCAGATCCGTACCGCCGTACGTGCCTACACGACCGTCGGTCAGCCGCCCGGGGAGGTCATGAGCAGCACCAACAGGCTGCTGATCGACCTGGGTACGGAACTCTTCGCGAGTTGTGTCTATCTGCGTCTGGACCCGGCGCACGGGCAGCTCGTGATGGCCCGGGCGGGGCATCCGCCGCCCCTGCTGAGAAAGCCGGACGGGAAGGTGCGGGTCCTCGACCTGGCGGGCGGGCCACTGCTCGGCATCGACCCGGCCGCCACCTATCCGACGACCGACGTGGCGCTGCCGCCCGGGTCACTGCTCGCCCTCTACACCGACGGGCTGATCGAGTCCCCCGGCGTCGACATCGAGGACGCGCTGGCCGGCCTCGCACAACGGCTCAGCGAGATCGGCGACCGCCCTCTGGACGAGGTGGCCGACTCCCTCGTGGAACACAGCGGAACGGCGGAACAAAGGGTGGACGACGTGGCGCTGCTCCTGCTCCGCGCCCGCCCCACTCCATAGAGGGGCCGCACCGTTCAGGGGCGCGGGGAGCTGCGTGCCCAGCCCCCACGGCCCGCAGACGGCACACCGCCCGCACGCGGAGCGGCCCGGTCCCCCCACGAGGGGAACCGAGCCGCTCCAAGCAACAAGGCGCCGTTACCGACGTACGTTCAGGTCACTGGTTGTTCGTGAGACCCGACTCGTCGTCCACACCGTCACCGTTCTGGTCGTTGACGCCGCCGACCTGCTCCTCGCCGCCGACCGCGTCGCCACCGGCACCGGCTTCTTCACCAGCGCCGGCCTCCTGGCCTGCACCAGCCTCTTCACCGGCACCGGCTTCCTCGCCCGCGCCGGCCTCTTCACCAGCGCCGGCCTCCTCGCCCGCACCGGCACCGGCACCGGCACCCGCGTCGCCCGCACCGAGCGTCGCGCCGACCGCGGCCAGCGCGGTGGTCACCGGCTGGAAGAAGGTCTCGCCGCCGATGGTGCAGTCGCCGCTGCCACCCGAGGTCAGGCCGATCGCGCTGCCGTCCGCGGTGAACAGGGAGCCACCGCTGTCGCCGGGCTCGGCGCAGACGTTGGTCTGGATGAGGCCGGTGACCGTGCCCTCCGGGTAGTTCACGGTGGCGTTGAGGCCGGTGACCTCACCGTCGTTCAGACCGGTGGTGCTGCCCATCCGGATGACGGCCTGGCCGACCGCGGCCTCCGCGGCCTGGGTGATCTCCACCGTCTCCTGGCCGGTGTTCACCGTGCTGGGTGCCACGGTCGCCGGGTCGTCGTACTTGACCAGGGCGAAGTCGCCGTCACCGGGGAACGTGGCGGCCTCGACCGTGCCGATCGCCGCGCCGGCCTCGGAGTCCGACCACTCGGCCGCGGCGACACCGCAGTGGCCCGCGGTCAGGAAGGCCGGGGCGCCGTCGTCGGCGACGACGTTGAAGCCGAGCGAGCAGCGTGCGCCGCCGCCGAAGATGGCGTCGCCGCCCTCGACGAACGTCTTGAACGTACCGGCGGACTTCTTGATGGTCGCCATGCCCGAGCCGAGGCTCTTCACGGTCGACTCCACCTGGTCCCACTTTGCACCCGTGACGGTGCTGTCGGCGGTGACCTGGATCTTGTTCGTCCTGGGGTCGACAGCCCACGAGGTGCCGGGGATGGTCGCGTCGGCCTTCAGCGTCTGCGAGGCCGCGGTGAGTTCCTTCGTGCTGTTGTCGACCTGCTGGACGACGGCACCGGCCTCCTCCGCCTGGACGATGATGTTGTTGTCATCGCCCACGACGTTGATGATGAGCTGCTGCTTGCCGGAGTCGTAGTACGCACCGGCATAGGCTTCACCGAGCAGTTCGGCCAGCTGCGAGGCGAGGTCGGACGCCTCAGCGGCCTTCACCGTTCTGGGGGCGGCACCTTCCGTCGCATCGGTCTGGGACGCCATCGCGTTGGGCAGGATGAGTGCCGCCGCGCCGAGCGCCACCACGCTTCCTGCGGCTATGACGGCCTTGCGCTTGGGTATCCGCTTGTGACTCAACTTCTTGACCTCCTGGGGACTGGGGGGTCCGAGCCGCCGTCTGGCAGCTGACTGCGGGCGCCTGGATGGCTGTAGGTACGCAAGCGGTGCGTGTGGCGTTCAACGTCTTTCCCCAACTTCCTTTGCGAAAGCGCGATTCAGCTGTCCCGGGTCACCCGTCGCCGATGCCGGGGAACAATGCCCGCAGGACGCTGACCACCGCTGATGCGGACAAGATCCTCTCGGCAAGCTTCGCTCCCCGGGTTCTTGAACTCGGTCTGCCGGTCGAGGAGTTGGGCCTCCGTCGGGCGGTGCCGCGGCTGCCCTGACCACGGTCAAGCAGTCCACGACGTTCCAGCGCACGACGACCGCCCTGATCCGTTCCCCGGCCGGGATCCGTTGCCCATTTCAGTTGCGGGTGACGAAAGGACGACATTCGGGCGTACCGACGGCCATTCGGGTCTATTACCGCGATGCCATTGGAAATCCGATGCCCTCCAATGGGTCCCCTATTGGATCTCCGTGTCCCGTCGGCCTACCTTCGAGGCATGGCAAAGATTCTTTTCGTAGTGACCGGTGCCGACTTCTGGACCCTCTCCGACGGCACCAAGCACCCGACCGGCTTCTGGGCAGAGGAGGCAGTCGCCCCGTACGAGGCGTTCAAGGCGGCGGGGCACGAGGTCGTCGTGGCCACCCCGGGCGGCGTCGTGCCGACCGTGGACCAGGGCAGCCTGGCTCCCGAGCTCAACGGCGGCGAGGAGGGCGCCGCCAAGGTCGCCGCCGCGCTCGGCTCGTTCACCGAGCTGCAGCACCCCGTCCGGGTGGAGGACGTGGACCTGGACGAGTACGCGGCCGTCTTCTACCCCGGCGGCCACGGCCCCATGGAGGACCTGGCCGTCAACGCCGACTCGGGCCGGCTCCTCACCCTCGCCCTGGAGTCCGGCAAGCCGCTCGGTGTCGTGTGCCACGCCCCGGCCGCGCTGCTGGCCGCCACCAAGGAGGACGGCTCCAACTCCTTCGCGGGCTACCGGCTGACCGGCTTCACCAACACCGAGGAGACCCAGGCCGGTCTCGCCGACAAGGCCAAGTGGCTGCTCCAGGACAGGCTGGTGGAGATCGGCGCCGACTTCCAGGAGAGCGAGCCGTGGGCGCCGTACGTGGTCGTCGACCGCAACCTCGTCACGGGCCAGAACCCGGCCTCCTCCGCGCCACTCGCCGCCGAGCTCCTGAAGAAGCTCGGCTGACACCACTCCCGTAGCGGCCGACGCCACTCCCGTAACAGAGGCCATCGGCTTGCACTCCGCCACCGCGCGGTAACAGCCCGTTCGAGCGAGGGAGCGGAATCCCGGCTTCAGCAAATCTGCACATCGAATACGCACCCGGGTCACGGCACGCGGCGAATCCACACAGTGGATCGTCGCGTGCCGCGTCTTTGGCGAGGTGTGCCCGATTCGGGCCGACACCCTTTGTTGCGGAGATGTGAATCACCCCGGGGGCATGTGAAGAAGTCGCCACCGCGAGGTGCGCACGCCTGCACCGTTGAGTCGATCCGGCACTCAAATGCCCTGATCACATGGGTCGTTGATTGGATGAGTGGCGCGGCACCGTGCTTTGATCCATTGCACCGCGGGGGTCGTTCGACGGTTCCCGGTTCCGGGTTCCGGACGCCCGCGGTCGCGGCCGTCCATCTGTCCCCAGAGGGGGCCGCTCTCCCCCTTGTGAATATCAATAGGAAGGGAAGTTCCATCATGAACTCCACCCCCCAGGTCGCCACCGTCGAGATCTCCGACGCTGAGCTCGACAACGTCTCCGGTGGCCTCTCGGTCAACGCGCTCGGCACCGTCACGGGCGTCGTCGACGGCATCGCCCCGGTTTCCGGCCTGGTCGACACCGCCGTGGGCACCGTTGAGGGCGCGACCGGCCTGAACACCGCCCCGGTCACCGGCCTGGTCGCCGGCATCTGATCACCTCTGTGATCGCATAGCGTGCCGTGAGTCCCGGAACCGCTTCCCGGTTCCGGGACTCACGGATGTCGTAGTTCGGATCTCATTTCTCGCAGGTGAGGGAAGACCGTGCAGTTCCGCCAACAGGCCCTCGCCAAGCTGCAGTCGCCGGAGGAGCTCGACCTCCCGGTGCGCTTCGCCCGCCCCCAGGGCTGCCTCGTGCTGTTCGTGACGGTGGTCGTCATGGCGGCCGCGTCGGTCTGGGCCGTGACGGGCTCCGTGGCGTCCACGGTGAGCGCGCCCGCCATCCTCACGCACGGGCAGGGCAGTTACCTCCTGCAGAGCCCCGTCTCCGGCCAGGTCACCGCGGTCGTCGCCGAGCAGGGACAGCGGATCGCCGCGAATGCCCCTGTACTCAAGGTCCGTACGGCGAAGGGCGAGACGGTGGTACGCGGTGTCGCCGCGGGCCGGGTCACCGGGCTCGCCGCCACGATCGGCGCGATCATCAGCACGGGTACGAACGTGGCCGCCGTGGAGAAGGTCGCCGACGCCGACGACCCGCTGTACGCGACGGTGTACGTGCCCGCCGAGAACGCCGCCACGATTCCCTCGGACGCGGCCGTCGACCTCACCGTCCAGTCCGCGCCGACCCAGCAGTACGGGGTGCTGCGCGGCCATGTGAAGTCCGTCGACCGGGCCGCCCAGTCGGAGCAGCAGATCGCCGCCTTCCTCGGTGACAGCCAGTTGGGCGAGCAGTTCACGAAGAAGGGCAGGCCGGTGGCCGTCCTCGTCCGGCTCGACCGTTCGTCGGGCACGAAGTCCGGCTACAAGTGGTCGTCGGCGGACGGGCCGCCGTTCCGGCTGGGCTCCATGACGGTGGCCTCCGGCTCGATCCGCCTGGAGGACCAGCGCCCGATCGATTGGCTGCTGCCGTGAGCGCGACCGACGAGTCCACCACCGCGGCCGGCCGGGAGTCACAACTGCCGCCGCCCGTACGGGGCCGCCGCCGCGCCACCCCGCCCAAGCGCACCGTCCCCAAGGGCCGGGTCAAGACCGTCCGTACGCCCACCGTCCTCCAGATGGAGGCCGTGGAGTGCGGCGCCGCCTCGCTCGCGATGGTGCTCGGGCACTACGGACGGCACATCCCGCTGGAGGAGCTGCGCATCGCCTGCGGTGTCTCGCGCGACGGCTCCCGGGCGAGCAACCTGCTGAAGGCGGCGCGGAGTTACGGCCTCACCGCCAAGGGCATGCAGATGGACACGGTCGCGCTCGCCGAGGTGCGCGCTCCGGCGATCCTGTTCTGGGAGTTCAACCACTACGTCGTCTACGACGGCATGGGGCGCCGCTTCGGCCGGCGCGGCGTGCACATCAACGACCCCGGCAAGGGCCGCCGGTTCGTGCCCATGGAGGACTTCGACACCAGCTTCACCGGTGTCGTGCTGGTCCTGGAGCCGGGCCCGGACTTCAGGAAGGGCGGCCGCAAGCCCGGCGTCATGGGCGCCATGCCGGCCCGGCTGCGCGGCACGTCGGGCACGATGCCCGCCGCCGTCCTGGCGAGCCTGCTGCTGGTCGCGGTCGGGGCGGCGGTGCCCGCGCTCAGCCGTACGTACATCGACATGTTCCTGATCGGCGGGCAGACCTCGCTGCTCGGGGTGCTGTTCTCGTCGATGGGCGCGACGGTGCTGCTCACCGTCGTGCTGACCTGGCTCCAGCAGACGAACCTGCTGCGCGGCCGCATCATCTCGTCCACGCTCAGCAGCGCGAAGTTCCTCCGGCATCTGATGCGGCTGCCGGTCACCTTCTTCTCCCAGCGCAGCCCGGCCGACCTGGTGCAGCGCCTCCAGTCCAACGACGCGGTGGCCGAGACCCTGGCCCGGGACCTGGCCGCGGCGGGCGTGGACGCGGTGGTCGTCGTCCTCTACGCCGTGCTGCTCTACACGTACGACCCGCAGCTCACGGCCGTGGGCATCGGGGTCGCGCTGCTCAACATCGTGGCGATGCGGGTGGTGATCCGGCTCCGTGCGACGCGTACGGCCAAGCTGCGCGCCGACAGCGCGCGGCTGACCAACACGGCTTACACGGGCCTCCAGTTGATCGAGACGATGAAGGCGACCGGCGGCGAGGAGGGCTACTTCCGCAAGTGGGCCGGGCAGCACGCCACCACGCTGGAGGAGCAGCAGCGGCTCGGTGTGCCGAGTGCCTGGCTGGGGGTGGTCGCGCCGACCCTCGCGACGCTCAACAGCGCGCTGATCCTGTGGATCGGCGGTATGCGGGCCGTGGAGGGGCACATATCCGTCGGTCTGCTGGTCGCGTTCCAGGCGCTGGTGACCCGCTTCACCGCGCCGATCACCCGGCTCAACGGCGTCGCGGGCCGCATCCAGGACTTCGCGGCCGACGTGGCCCGCCTCAAGGACGTCGAGAACTTCGCGGCCGACCCGCTCTACTCGCGCCGCGGTGGGGGCGACAGCACGCGCAGGCTGCACGGCCATGTGGAGCTGGAGAACATCACCTTCGGCTACAGCCCGCTCGACAAGCCCCTGCTGTCCGGCTTCTCGCTCACGGTCGGCCCGGGCCAGCAGGTCGCCCTGGTCGGTGGCTCGGGCAGCGGCAAGTCGACGGTGTCCAGGCTCATTTCGGGGCTGTACGCGCCCTGGGAGGGCGTGATCCGTATCGACGACCAGCGTCTGGAGGACATCCCGCGCGGCGCGCTCGCGGCCTCCGTCTCCTTCGTCGACCAGGACGTCTTCCTCTTCGAGGGCTCGGTCCGCGACAACATCGCTCTGTGGGACCCCTCCGTCCCGGACGAGGCCGTGGTCACCGCGCTGGAGGACGCGGCCCTGTACGACGTGGTGATGCGCCGCCCGGGCGGTATCCAGAGCCGGGTCGAGCAGGACGGGCGGAACTTCTCCGGCGGCCAGCGCCAACGCCTGGAGATCGCACGGGCGTTGGTGCGCAGGCCCAGCATCCTCGTGCTCGACGAGGTGACGAGCGCCCTGGACGCGGAGACCGAGCAGCTCGTCATGGACAACCTGCGCAAGCGCGGCTGTGCCTGCGTGGTGATCGCGCACCGGCTCAGCACCGTGCGCGACAGCGACGAGATCGTGGTCCTCCAGCACGGCACGATCGTGGAACGCGGGCGTCACGACGCCCTGGTGGCGGCCGGCGGCGCGTACGCCGAGCTGGTCAGGGAGCGATGAGATGACGTCCGCGTACCCGCAGAACCAACAGAACCCACAACAACAACAGCAGTATCAACCGGACGAGCAGCCCCAACAGCCCGCCACCGAGGGCGACTACGTGCTCGGCGCGCTCGGTGGCATGGGCACCCCGGTCGACGGCTCCGGCCTCACCCGTCTGGACCTCGAAGGGCCGCATGTGCTGTGGCTGGTCGTGTCCGGCGCCATGGACCTGTTCGCGGTCGACGCCGCACAGCAGGGCCACTGGCACCACCTCGGCCGCCTCGAAGCGGGCTCGCTGCTGCTGGGCCCGGTCGCGGGACCCCAGCACACCCTGGTCGGCAGACCGCTGCGCGAGTGCGTACTGCGGCGGATCGCGCTGCGCGAGCTGTACCAGCCCCCGCAGACCGAGACCTGGACGTACGACGCGTACGGCAACCCCCAGTACGTCCCCCCGGCCACCAGCCCACTGGAGTACGCCCTCTCGCTCGGCGTCGGCCGGGGCCTCGCCATCCTCTTCGAGGCGCCCCTGGCGACCGACCGGGACGCGGCGCTCACGGACGACGACGTGCTGTGGATGCAGGTGCCGCCGGGCAGTGTGCAGTACGGCTCCTTGTACGGTGCCGAGGCCGCGGCGGACCTCCTGGTCGACCCCGCGATGTGGCAGACCATGGTCGACCAGCAGTACCGGCTGCTGGCCACCCTCGACCGCTGGATCGAGCAGCTGGAGCGCACGCACGAGACCCGTACGGCCGCGGGCATCAAGGCCGGCGAGGCGGTCCGCGCGCAGGCCGACCGGACGCTCATCGCCTCCATGTCCAAGCGCTCGGGTTCGGGTCCCGGCGCGGCGGACGCCGACGCCACGTACGCCGCCTGCAAGCTCGTCGCACACGCCGCCGGGATCACGCTCGCCGATCCGTCGCAGGGCGGCGCGGAGAGCGACCGGCTCGACCCCGTCGAACAGATCGCGCTCGCCTCCCGGGTCCGGGTGCGTGCCGTACGTCTCGACGGGCGCTGGTGGCGCGACAACATCGGGCCGCTGGTCGGGCACCGGGTCGCGTCCGGCGCCCCGGCCGCGCTGCTGTGGCGGCGCGGCGGCTACGTGGCGGTGCATCCGTCGAGCGGTCGTGAGACACCGGTCGAGAAGGCCAACGCGGCGGAGTTCGAGCCGCGGGCCGTCATGTTCTACCGGCCGCTGCCCGAACGCAGGCTGAGCCCGCTGCGGCTGCTGCGGTTCAGTCTCCGGGGCACCGGCGGGGACATGCGCAACCTGGCGCTCAGCGGTCTGGTGACGGTGGCTCTCGGTGCGCTGGTGCCGATCGCGACCGGCAAGGTGCTCGGCGAGTTCGTGCCGAAGGCCCAGGAGAGCCTGATCGTCCAGTTCTGCCTGGCCATCATGATCGCCAGTGTGGTGTCGGCGGCCTTCATGCTGATGCAGAACCTCACCATGCTGCGGCTGGAGGGCCGTATCGAGGCCACGCTCCAACCGGCCGTGTGGGACAGGCTGTTGCGGCTGCCGACGAAGTTCTTCACCTCGCGCTCCACCGGTGAACTGGCCAGCGCGGCCATGGGAATCAGCGCGATCCGCCGGCTGATGGCGGGCGTCGGCCCGGTGGTGGTCCAGTCGGTGACGGTCGGTGCGATGAACCTCGCGCTGCTCCTCTGGTTCAGCGTCCCGATGGCGCTCGCCGCGATCGGCATGCTCGTCGTCATCGCCGGGGTCTTCCTGGGGCTCGGCCTGTGGCAGGTGCGCTGGCAGCGCCGACTGGTCGTCCTCAGCAACAAGCTCAACAACCAGGCCTTCCAGACCCTGCGCGGCCTGCCCAAGCTGCGGGTCGCGGCGGCGGAGAACTACGCGTACGCGGCCTGGGCGGGCGAGTTCGCGCGCAGCCGTGAGCTCCAGCAGCGCGTGGGCCGGATCAAGAACCTCACGACGGTGCTGGGCGCGGTGTATCTGCCGCTCTGCTCACTCATCATGTTCATGTTGCTGGCGGGTCCCGCGCGCGGTTCGCTGTCGGCGGCGGCCTTCCTGACGTTCAACACCTCGATGACCATGCTGCTGACCTCGGTCACCCAGGTGACGGGTGCCTTTGTGTCGATGGTGTCCGCGCTGCCGATGTTCGAGGAGATCAGGCCGGTCCTCGACGCGACGCCCGAGGTGCGGGTGGCGAGTACGCGCCCCGCCGAGCTGTCCGGAGCTCTGGAGGCGAAGAAGCTCTCCTTCCGGTACACCGACGACGGTCCGCTCGTCCTGGACGACGTGTCCTTCGCGATCCGGCCGGGCGAGTTCGTGGCGGTCGTCGGGCCCAGCGGCTGCGGCAAGTCCACCCTGCTGCGGCTGCTCATCGGCTTCGACAAACCGGTCTCGGGCAGCGTCCTGTACGACGGCCAGGACCTGGCGGCCCTCGACCAGTCCGCCGTACGCCGTCAGTGCGGGGTGGTGCTCCAGCACGCGCAGCCCTTCACCGGGTCGATCCTGGACGTCATCTGCGGCACCGAGCCCTACACGCCCGAGGAGGCGATGGCGGCCGCCGAGATGGCCGGTCTCGCCGAGGACATCAAGCGCATGCCGATGGGCCTGCACACGATCGTCTCGGGCAGCGGTGCCGTGTCCGGCGGCCAGCGCCAGCGTCTGATGATCGCCCAGGCCCTGATCCGGCGCCCGCGCATCCTCTTCTTCGACGAGGCGACCAGCGCCCTCGACAACGAGACCCAGCGCACGGTCATCGAGAGCACCCGCGCCCTCAACGCCACGCGTGTCGTGATCGCGCACCGCCTGTCCACCGTCATGGACGCGGACCGCGTCATCGTGATGGAGGACGGCCGGGTCGCCCAACAGGGCCCGCCCGCCCAGCTGTTGGCGGACACTGGCGGGCGGCTGCACGAGCTGGTGCGACGGCAGATGCAGTAGCGGACGCGGCAGGGGCCGCCGTCAGGCGTCCTGTCCCGGGACCGCGGCTCCGGAGGGGACGCCGGCCGCGGCGTACGCCCGGCAGACCTCCTGCCAGGGCGCACCGGCACCCGCGGGCGGGCGTGTTCTCGGCCTCCAGGACGTCGGTGAGGGTGAACCGGGTGCGCTTCTCGTCCAACTCCTCCGGATCGATGCGCAGTTCGTCGTCGGCGGTCGCGACCTCATCCGCGCCAGTCCCGGGGCACCTCACCGCCCCGCGTCCACATCTGCGTCGCCAGGACCCGTACGGCCGCCGCGAAGCCCGCAGGGCGCGGCAGGAACTCCAGGTGGATGCCGGGGAACTCCGCCCACGGCACCCCGATCCGGCGGGCGATCTCGATCGAGGGCCGCGCGTAGTACGTACCGCGGTCAGCCGAGCCGGCCCCGAGGACGATCGGGAACGGGGCGCCGGAGAGGGCGGCCTCGTCCGGCAGGAAGGCGGCGAAGCCCGGCCACTCCCGGCCGAAGAGGTGGTCGCCGTTGCCGAGGAACCTCTTCCAGAGGTCTTCGGGCCACAGGTACGTACCCTCGCCGCGCACGGTCCGCCCGAAGAGGCGGCCCGCCGCCGGGGCGCCGCCCCGCGCGTACGCCTCGGCCACCTCGGCGAAGAAGTCGCGTGCGGGGTCGCCGTCGGGCAGGACGTTCACGGCGGGCGGCTCGTGCGCGATCAGCCCGACGACCACTTCCGGGTGGCGGGCGGCCAGCGTCAGGCCGATGATCGCGCCGCCGCTGTTGCCGAACACCAGGGCGCGACCGCCCGCCAGGCCGTCGATGAGGGCGCGGGCGTCGGCGGCCTGCTGGGCCAGTTCCATGGGCGCGTCGCCCTGGCCCGTACTGCGGGAGTTGCCCCGCCGGTCGTACGTGATCACGGTGAAGGCGTCCGCCAACTCGTCGGCGATCCCCGTGAAGTACCCGGCGTCACCCCCCGCGCCGCTGATCAGCAGCAGTGCGGGCCCGTCGCCGCGCACCTCGTGGTACAGCCCGGCCCTGTCGACCTCGAACATGCCCCTGCGCATGTGAGCCCTCCCTCACTAGCGAAACTTTGCCGTTTCGATAAAAGTGGTCTAATCTCAATGCGTACGAAACAGTTTCGTTTACGTACGCGTCATGTCGAGCGAACTTTCCCTGGAGTGGTGCTCCGATGTCCCAGACCGAGACTCTTTCCGAAGGTGCCCGTAAGGGCACACCAGATACGGTGGGCGCGTCGTCGTCGGCGAAGCGGTGGTGGATCCTCTCGATCATCGCGATAGCCCAGCTGATGGTGGTGCTGGACGCGACCATCGTGAACATCGCTCTGCCGTCGGCCCAGGCGGACCTCGGCTTCTCCGACGGCAACCGCCAGTGGATCGTCACCGCGTACGCGCTGGCCTTCGCCTCACTGCTGCTGCTCGGCGGCCGGCTGGCCGACCTCTTCGGGCGCAAGCCCGTGTTCCTCATCGGTGTCGCGGGATTCGCCGGGGCCTCGGTGCTCGGCGGCGCGGCGAACAGCTTCGGAATGCTGGTCAGCGCGCGAGCCCTCCAGGGTGTCTTCGCCGCACTCCTCGCGCCCGCCGCGCTCTCGCTCCTGAACACGACGTTCACCGACGCCAAGGAGCGCGCCAAGGCGTTCAGCGTGTACGGCGCCATCGCCGGTGCGGGCGGTGCGCTCGGACTGATGCTCGGTGGTGTGCTGACGGACGCGCTGGACTGGCGCTGGACCCTGTACGTGAACATCATCTTCGCCGTGGTCGCCCTCGTCGGCGGCTGGATGCTGCTGAGCAACCACCGTGACGCCGCGAGCTCCAAGCTGGACCTGCCGGGCGCGCTGCTGGTCTCCTCCGGTCTTTTCGCCCTCGTCTACGGCTTCTCCAACGCCGAGACGCACGACTGGAGTTCGCCCCAGACCTGGGGCTTCCTGATCGCGGGCGGGCTGCTCCTGACGGTGTTCGCCTGGTGGCAGACCCGTGCCGCGCACCCGCTGCTGCCGATGCGCGTCCTGCTCGACCGCAGCCGCGGAGCCTCGTTCCTCGCCGTGCTCGTGACCGGTGCGGGCATGTTCGGGGTCTTCCTCTTCCTGACCTACTACCTGCAGCTGAACCTCGGCTTCAGCCCGACCAGGACCGGTGTGGCCTTCCTGCCGATGATGGCGGCCCTGATGGTCATGGCCCAGGTCTCCACCACGATGCTGGTGCCGCGCATCGGGCCGAAGGTCGTCATGCCGGCGGGCTTCGCGATCGCCGCGGTCGGCATGGCCTGGCTGACCGGTATCGGGCTCGACTCCAGCTACTCGACCGACGTGCTGCCTCAGCTGCTCCTGATCGGCGTGGGACTCGGCATGGTGATGCCGCCCGCGATGTCGCTGGCCACGAGCGGGATCGCGGCGGAGGACGCCGGTGTCGCCTCCGCGACGGTCAACGCGATGCAGCAGGTGGGCGGTTCCATCGGCACCGCCCTGCTCAACACGCTCGCCGCGAGCGCCGCGACCGGCTACCTGTCCGGCAAGAACGCGACCGACAAGCTGGTTCAGGCCCAGTCGACGATCGAGAGCTACACCACCGCCTTCTGGTGGTCCGCGGGCTTCTTCGCGGTGGGCGCGGTGATCGCGTTCCTCCTCTACCACCGTGGGGTACCCGAGCAGGACGCGGAAGCCGCGCCGGTCGTCCACATGTGACCCACCGAAAGCCGAGGGGCCGCCGTCTGCAGGGAGACGGCGGCCCCTCTTTCATGCCGGCCCTCGGGTCACCGGCTCAGGCCGGTCGTGCCGTCGGCTCGGCGCGGTGGTGGCGGGGCAGCAGGGCGACCGCCGCCACCGGGAGCGCGGCAAGCACCAGCCAGGGCACGGCCGGGGGCAGTCCCGTGTCCAGGAGAGAACCGGTGGCCGCGCTGCCGACCAGGACGATCAGGCCGGAGACCGAGGACAGCGCGCCGGTGTAGAGGCCGAGCCTGCCGTCGTCGGCGAGGTCGGGCACCCAGGCCCGGGCGGCGGGCGCGACGAGCATCTGGCCGAGGGTGAGCAGGACGACGTAACCGGCGGCGGGCAGGAGCCCCACGGTTCCCGTCCACGCGGCGGGCCTGGCCACGGCGACCACCGCGAACCCGGCCGCGATGAGCAGCAACCCCGCGGCCATGGACCGGCGCAGGTCGAGCCGGTCCCCCGCCCAGCGCGTGAGAGGCAGCTGGGCCGTCACCACCAGCAGCGAGGAGAGCGCGAACAGCCAGGCCAGCGGCGCCTGCGAGCCCGCCACACGCTCCACCTCTACGGGCAGGAGCTGGTACAGCTGGTTGTACGCCAGCAGATAGGCGCCGTACGCGCAGCACAGCGCGAGGAAGCCGCGGTTGCGCACCAGCCGCCGGACGCCACCACGGCTCCGCACATGGGCCCGGCCGGGGATGTGCTGCGGCAGCAGCCGCGCGTGCCCGGCCAGGACGAGTACGAAAACTCCGGCACCGGCGATACAGACCGCGCGGAAGTCAACGGCCAGCAGCAGCGCGCCGATGAACGGGCCGAGGAACGCGCCAGCCTGGCCCGCCACGGTGAACAGGGCGAGTACGTGGGTGCGCGGGCCCTGCCCCGCCTCCTCCCGGCACACCGCCTGCCGGGCCACCTCCGACTCGACGGCCGGCGAGAACAGCGCGGCGGCGAAGCCGATCAGGAGTACGGCTCCGACGACGGCCCAGCTCTCCTCCGCGAAACCGAGCCAGCCGAATCCGGCGATCCGCAGCACACACCCGGCGAGCACCACCGGCCGTACGCCGTACCGGTCCGCCAGCGCCCCGCCCACCACGAACAGCCCCTGCTGGCTGAAGGTCCGCAGCCCCAGTACCAGGCCGACCATCCAGCCCGCCATGCCGATGGCCGTGCCCAGGTGCTCCGCGAGGAACGGCAGCACCGCGTAGAACCCGATGTTGAACGCGAGCTGGGTGAGGATGAGGAGCCGGAGCAGCGGAGGGAGCGCGGCGAAGGTCCGCAGCGAGGAAAGGACTCTTCGGCGGGGGCGGTCGGTGGGTGTGCTGCTACCGGGCGCGGCCTGCGGGGGCGATGACTCAGACATCAGGCATCACGCTTCCGGGCCGGCTCGGCCGCGGTGTCGGCCGATCCGGTCAGGCCCGCCTCGCGTGTCCCCACACTCACCAGGTCGACCCCCGCCGACTCCCGGTCCTCCGCTCGCACCCCACGTCGGGGCGCCGTCTCGATCCCGTCGGCGCCTCGGCGTCGCACGTGCCGCAGCCCCGGCCACCGCACCCCGCCACCGCCCGTGACGGCCACCGCTCCCAGCAGGGCGAGGGCGGTGGCGGGTGCCAGTACCGCCCACGGGGCCCGTTCGGCGTACGGCTGGTTCTCGGAGAGGAGCAGGCCCCACTCCGGGGACGGCGGCTGTGCGCCGAGGCCGAGGAAACCGAGGGCGGCGAGGGCGAGGGCGACGCCCGGCAGGCGCAGCAGTGCGTGGCGTACGACCGGAGGCAGGACGGCCGGGAGGAGTTCGCGCCGCAGCAGTTGGAACGGGCCCGCGCCCAGGCCCCGGGTGGCCGTCAAGTGCGTGGTGGCGCGCTCCTGTTGGAGCAGTGCCGAGGTGTGGGCCGCGAGCGGTGCCCAGGCGACGGCGGTCACCGCGAGGGCCGGGGTCGAGGGGCCGCTGCCCGCGACGCCCGTGACCAGGAGGGCCGCGAGGACCGGCGGTACGGCGTTGACCGTGTCGACCAGCGGCCCGGAGAACCGTGGGAGCAGGCCCAGCAGAACGCCGAGTACGAGCGCCGCCGCGCTGACGGCGAGGGCCAGGGCCAGGGTGCTCAGCGCGCCATGGCCGACCCGTGCCAGCACATCGCGCCCGAGGCCGTCCGTGCCGAACGGGTGTGCCCAGGAAGGGGATTGGAGCCGGGCGGTGGTGTCAAGGCGCAGCGGATCCCGGGCAAGGCCCAGTGCGACGACCGCAAGGAGCAGCCCGCCGTACAGCAGGGGCAGGGTCGTGGGCCGGGACGGTGTCGGTCGGTGCAGCGAGGAGAGCGCGCCGTCGCGCAGGGCCGGGCCGATCAGGAGCCGTGCCGTGAGCCGGGTGAGGCCTCCGGCGACCGCCGCCAGCAGGACGAGGGCGAGGGTGCCCGCCTGGAGGACGGGCAGGTCCTGGGCCACCGCGGCCTGGAGGGTCAGCCGTCCGAGCCCGGGGATGTCGAAGACCTGCTCCACGGCGACCGCGCCGCCGGTCAGACCGACGACGAACAGACCGAAGTTCGGGAGGAGTCCGGGCACGCAGCGGCGCAGTGCCTGCCGGGCGATGCTCCGGCCCGGAACTCCGCGGGCGGCGGCCGCCAGCGCCCACTGCTCGGCGAACGCGCCCGGCAGCAGGTCGTCGAGCATCCGCCCGAGCAGCGCGCCCGCGGGCAGGCCGAGCGAGAGCGCGGGCAGCACCATCCACTGGGGCCCGTACCAGCCGAGCGCGGGCAGCCAGCCGAGTTGCACCCCGACGACGGCGGCGAGCACCGAGGCGGTCAGGAAGTCGGGCAGCGTGGACAGGAGCGCCGATCCGGTGCCCGCCGAGCGCCGGCCGTCGAGCCGCCGCCCCACGGCGAACCGTCGCGTCCCCCGCCCCACAGCGATCCGCGGAGTCCGGTGTCCCGCACCGAGCCGCAGCGTCCGCGCGCACACCACCCCCGCCGTGAGCACCGCGACGGCCAGCGATCCGCCCATCAGCAGGAGCGAGACCCCGAGCGCCTGGAGCACCGACGGGGTGACCTCCGCGCCGGAGATCCACGACCGGCCCGCGTCACCGTGCAGCAGCCCGCCGAACCAGTCACCGAGCAGCCTCGACGGCCCGGCGTCCAGGCCGAGTTGAGCGCGGATCGCGTCCAGCACCTCAGGCGTCGGCGCGCGTTCGGCGGACCGTGCCTTGAGCACGGTGAGCGCCGGGTCCGTGCGGGACAGCCAGGGCAGCAGCCCCACACCGCACAGCAGGGTGGCGACCAGGGCGGCTCGCCAGAGCAGTACTGGCGCCCCGCCGCGCACGACGGCCTTGAGCACGTACGCCGCCGCCCGTCAGCGCCGCGTGCCGACGCCGACGAGGCCGCGCTCGTACGGGTCGAGCAGCACGCCGCTGACCGCCGCGCCGACGCCGGTGATGATCCGCTGGTGGACCAGCGGCACGACGGCGTCCGTACCGAGAACGGCCGCTTCGGCGGTCATCGCCGCGTCCTGCCGCTTCGCGGTGTCGGTGACCGTCTCGGCCTCGGCGACGGCCTTGTCGACCTTCTTGTCGCACAGCAGCGCCAGGTTGTAACTGCCCTTGCAGGTGTAGTCGCTGGCGAGGATGGAGACGGGGTCGCCGGTGTCGAGCATGGTGTTGCGGGCGGACACGAACGCGTCGAACTTCCCGGCCAGCGCGTCGCTTTCGAGCCGTGAGTACTCGCGCACCTCCAGTTTCACCTCGAAGCCTGCCTTCTCCAGCTGCTGCTTGAGCACCTGGGCGACCTCCGGCAGTTCGGGCCGGTTGTCGTACGTGGCCACGGTGACCGGCGTGCCGTCGGGGGCTGCCGCCTCGGCCCTCCCGGTCGGCTTGACTCGCTTGTCGGCCGCCCAGGTCAGGGCGGGTCCGTAGATGCCGGCGCCGGGGTCGGCGTGCCCTTCGTAGACGCCCCTCGCGAGGTCGGAGGTGTCGACCGCCTCGCGGGCGGCGGCCCGCGCCTTCGGGTCCTTGAAGGCACCCTTCTCGGTGTTGAGCAGCAGGCTCGTGGTGCGGGTGGTGGCGGTCTCGCGGCGGGCCACCTCGTCGAGGGAGGTCGCCTGCGAGACCGGCACGGCCTCGGCGATGTCGGCGCCGCCGGTGCGCAGCGCGTTCGTACGGGCCGTGCCGTCGGCTATGAACCTCGCGTCGACGCCGGATGCCTGGGCACGCCCGCCCCAGTAGTCGTCGAAGCGGTCCAGGGTGGCCGCGGTGGTGCCGGTGACCTTGGTGAGTTCGAAGGGTCCTGTGGCGGTGCCGACCGGGCTGACGGCGTCCTTCTCCGTGTACGCCTTGGAGGAGAGGACCACCAGGCCGGGGCTCGACAGGCGCAACGGCAGCGCGGGGTCGGGCTCGGCGGTGCTGACCCGTACGCGTCGCTCGCCCGCGGCCTCGGCGGTGAGCTCGACGCCGGACAGCGCGGCGGTGACGGGCTCGGCGCCCGCGGCGCGGGTGAGGGCCGTGGCGACGGCCTTCGGGGTGACCTCGCTGCCGTCCTGGAAGGCCGCGTCCCGCAGGGTGAACAGCCAGCTGCGGTCGTTCTCACGGCTCCACGACTCGGCGAGCGCGGGCGCGGCGGCACCGTTCGCGTCGAGGCGGGTCAGGCCCTCGGTGACGCCGAGCCGGCTGAGGAGCGTGGCGTCGGCACCGTACGGGTTGAAGTTCTCGGCGGGCGGGAAGGCCAGCGCGACCTTGAGCCGGGAGCCGCCGCCGCCGGAGGGCTCCTCCCCGCCCTCGGAGGCGAAGCAGCCGGTGAGCAGAGGGGCGAGCAGCAGGCCGGCGACGAACCGGCGACGGCGCGGCAGGGAGCGCATGATCTCTTTCTTGGTGGGGGGAGATTCGTGACTCGTGGTGACGTGATGCGTGGGGAATGGTTTCTTCGCGCGGTACGGGCCGTGCGGGCAGTACCCCGCGCAGCAGGTCCGTCGGAGCAGCGAGGCTGTCAGGGCAACGGGTCCGTCGGGGCAACGGGTCCGTCAGGGCAGCGGGACTTCGAAGTGCACGATCCGTTGCCCGCCGCCGGGTTCCTCGCGCTCGTCGAGGACGACCTTGCCGAGGGAGCGCCAGAACGCCTCGGCGCCGGGTACCGCCGGGTCGGTGTGCAGATAGACGGCGCGGTAGCCGCCGTCCGCCGCCGCGAAGTCGAGGAGTTCGCCGACCAGCCGCCGGGCCAGGCCCTGTCGCCGGTGATCGGCGCGCGTGTACACGCGGCGCAGCTGGGCGGTGTCCCCGGAGGGGTAGCGCTCGGCGAGATGGCGCGGGTTGGGCGGATGGACCGGGCCCCGGGAGTCGATCGCGGCGGTCGCGGCCACCGTGCCGTCCCGCTCGTCGACCGCGACCAGCAGGGTGTGCCGGTCGGGTGCGAGGTAGAAGGAGCCCAGCTCGATGATGTCGCGGTGCCAGCGCGGTACGTACCCGGTGCCGAAGTCCCGGTAGACGGTGTCGAGCATCACGGACCGCGCGCCGTCGAGGTCGTCGGGGGTCGCCGTTCTTATGCAGTAGTCGCGCACCTGCACATCATATGCATTAAGGCTGGGCGGGGCCGTCCGGGGTGTGGTCGCCATGCCCGTCGGAGGTGGCGTCCACTCGCCACCACGAGCCCCGCCACACGACCCAGACATGGCCGTCCGGCCCGTGGTGCACCTTTAGTCCGTCGACGACGGCGAGCAGCGGCAGGTTCTTGGCGCCGACCTGGTCGCAGGAGTCCAGCGAGACCTTGACGTCATCCGTGGCCGCGACCGTGATGCCCTCGGGGTCCGCGGTGAGCACGATCCGGCAGGTGTCGGCGGCGCTGCGCGCCAGCAGGCACTTGCTCGCGGAGCGGCCGGCGTCGAGGACCGGGGTGACGAAGGACAGCGGGGCGTCGATCACCCGCGTCACCGCCACGGCGGCCTCCTCCGCGGCGAACTCGCCGTCCGCGCGGGAGAAATGGGCGGTGAACTCCATCTCCCGCACCGGTTCCATGAGCCCGCACTCGGTCAGCAGTGGCGGCCCGCCCGACGGAGTGCGTACCGGCGTTCCCACCGCCAACCCTCCCTGGTCAGACAGTTCATGGTCAGTCATACGAACACGGCTCGTGAGCGATAGCGCGGACGACGGGCAAAGATGTGGCCCCGTACCGGGGCAGCACGGCGACCCTACGTCCGCGACATCCCCTTGCACAGGGCATGTTGAGTAAACACAAAGACCAAAAGTCAACCGTTCCGGCTGAAATTCACCAGGTCGAGTGAACTAGATCTTGCGGGCGGTGCGGCATGGATGGTTCCGCCGCGGTCGGGGTAGCTACCGAGATCAAATACGCCCTCCCCCGCAGAGGCGGAGCCGACATGTCGCCGGAATCCCATGACCAGGCCCCCGGGCTGCCCGAGTGCGGCCCGGCGGAGCCCGAAGTCCCCACGGCGAGTCCCTACGCCCACAGCTACGCGAGCGGCGGGTTCACCGTCGTCGAGGTGCTGGGCGAGATCGACATGGCGACGGCCGGCGCCCTGGTCGAGCATCTGGACGCCGTGACCGCCGGCCCGGCGCCCCAGGTCCTGGTCGACCTCCGCCGGGTCGCCTTCTTCGACTGCTCAGGGCTGCGCGTGCTCTGCCGGGCGGACCGCCGGGCGAAGGAGCGGGGCGGTTCCCTCCGGCTCGTCTCCGACCAGCCCCGCATCCACCGGCTGTTACGCGCCTCGGGGCTCCTCAGCCGCTTCCCGCCCCTGCCGGCACTTCCTCCTCCGTCCCGTCCGGAAAGCGCACCACCACCGCTCCCTCCGGGGTGACACGTGTAGCGGCCCGTGCCCGCAGCGCCTCGGGGTCGCAGGGCCGCGCCGGGTCGGCGCCCAGTACGACCAGCGTGACCAGGAGATGCGGGCGGCCCGGGTGGGCGGACAGCCGCAGGCAGGGGGTGGCGGAGTACTCGCCGTAGGCGTTGGCGCCACGGACCTGTGCGACGGCGCCCGGCGACAACCCGTCGGCCCCTGGCCCCTCCCACCCGTACAGCGCCACGACCGCGCTCGTGAGACCGTCCGCCTCGCGGCGTGCCAGCGCCCAGCCGGGCCCCGCGGCCCCGGTCAACGGCCCGCTGCCGTCGGCCAGGGCCCACCCCCCTTCGCGTACGACGGCTCCCGGCGGCCCCTCGACGCGGTGGACCCGCACCTCCCAGGGGCCGTGGACCACGCTGGTCGTCTCGATGCGGTGCCCCTCGCCGGAGCCCGGCAGGACCGCCCGGTGCCAGGACGCCGCACGACGGCTCTCCGTGCCAAGGGGATGGATCCGGCCGCGACTGGAGGCCGCCGTCCCGTCCGCCGTGAGCAGGGCGATGTGGCTGTCGGGCCCGGTCGCGGGACCGTCCGCCGGGGTGTCGGGCGCCGTGGCGGTGGAATAGGCGAACTTCGCGTAGTGCGGGCTGTCCTCGGCCTCGGCCGGCGGCGGTGGCAGGCGGTCGCTGCCGTGGTTGACGAGTCGTACGATCCCGTCGGCGGCCGTCGAGTGGAGGAGCCAGCCGGGAGCGGGCAGCGCCAGACACGCGTCCGCCGTGTCCACCGGGCCCGGTTCCTCGGGAGCCGTCCAGACGGGATGCTCGGCGGGGAGCAGCAGGCCGAGGAACGCCTTGCTCGCCCAGTACGGGGAGGCGGGACCCGAGTACCGCTGGGTGACGGGGAGGAAGGGCCGGTACCAGCCCAGGCTCAGCAGTCCCCGTTCGTCGGGCACCCCGTGCTCGGTGAAGTGCTTGAGGGCGCCGGACGCCAGACGGCGGGTGCGTCCGGGCGGCAGCGGGGTCGCGTCGGCGAGCGCTCCGGCCCACAGCGGGGCGGCCGTCGCGTAGCGGTAGGTGAGGGAGCGGCCCTGGTGGACGGGTGCGCCGTCCGAGCCGAAGAAGTACTGGTGCGTGCCCAGGAACGCGCGCAGACGGGCCCGGTGGATCTCCGTCAGTGCGGGGTCCGCACGGGGGCCTGCGATGCGGGCCCAGAGGATCGGGTACAGGTGCAGGGCCCAGCCGTTGTAGTAGTCGAACTTGCGGCCGTCGCCGTCGGTGTACCAGCCGTCGCCCCGGTACCAGTCCTCCAGCCGCGCCAGGCCGCCGTCGATCTCGGCGCGGCTGTGCGGAGCGCCCACGGAGGCGAGGAACTCCTCGGTGACGACCTGGAAGAGCCGCCAGTTGGAGTCGTTGGCCCGGGCGCCGACGAAGCCGCCGAGCCACGCGGCCACCCGCTGGCGTACCGCGTCGTCGAGCCGGTCCCAGATCCACGGTCTGGTCTCGTGCAGGGCGATCGCGATCGAGGCGGCCTCGACCATGGGCTGGGCCCGGTCGGCGATGGGCGGCCACCGCTCGGCGCCCTCCGGGTCGGTACCGGCCGTCAGTCCCGCCGCGTACCGCTCGATCAGCCCCTGCGGTACGCGCCCGCCGGAGCCCGCGATGCGGCAGGCGGCGAGCAGGAACGACCTGGCGTACCCCTCCAGGCCGTCGGACCAGGATCCGGCGTGGCCGGGCCGGCCGGGCAGCCGGTACTGGGCCAACTTCCTTGACGCGTAAGGGAGCAGGCCGTCCAGGAGCTGGTCGGCCATCGCCTCCCAGTGTGCGCGGGTCCAGCCGGTGACAGGTGAGCGTACGGGGTCGGGGGGCGGTAGGAAGGACGGGTGCGTCGGGTCGGTGAGCGACACGTGCGGCGCGGTCATACGGGGGTGGGTCCTCCGTCAGTGGGGGCGCCCCGGTGGGGGCGGCTGGACGCTGTCTCGTACGACGATGTGGGTGCCTAGCAGATGGTGGGCGCCCGCCGCGTGCTCGGGGTCGCGCAGGGCGATGCGTACGGCGGCCCGGCCGAGTTCCTCGGCGGGGGTGCGCACGGTGGTGAGCGGTGGGTTGAAGTCCTCGGCGAGCGGGATGTCGTTGTAGCCGACGACGGAGATGTCGTGGGGCACGCGCAGCCCGGCTTCGGTGATGGCCCGCAGGGCTCCGGCGGCGACCATGTCGTCCCCGGCGAAGACGGCCGTGAAGTCCGGTGTCTCCGTGCGGAGTTGGGCCGTAGCCGTCTCCTTGAGGAGTTGGGTCATCGCGCGGTGGCCCGCCGCCCGGCCGAGGCCGCAGTCGACGACGTGGGCGGCCTCGGGCGGCAGGCCGTGCTCGGCGAGCGCCGCTCGGTAGCCGGCGACGCGCGCGTCGAGGGCCGTGTTGCCGGGCAGTCCGCCGAGGAACACGATCCCGCGGTGGCCCGCCGAGAGGAGATGGCCGGTGATGGCGTGGGCGCCGGCCTCGTTGTCGAACTCGACGACGAGCGCGGGGATGTCCGGGTCGGGCGCGGGCCGCCCGCACAGTACGAGGCGTGCGCCGGCCGAGTCGAGGGCGTGCGCGTAGTGCGCGACGCGCTCCCGGTAGGCGTCGTCCTCGACGACCCCGCCGACGAGGATGACCAGCCGGGCGCCCTCCTCGCGCATCAACTGCACGAATTCCAGCTCGCGTTGGGGGTCCCCGCCGGTGGTGCCGACCAGACACAGCCAGCCGCGGGAGGCCGCCTCGGCCTCGACGCCCTCGGCGACCTGCGCGTAGAAGGGGCTGGTGACCTGGCGCAGGACGACGGCGACCATCTTGCGGCCACCGCCGACCAGGGCACGGGCGTGCGCGTTGGCCACGTAGTCGAGGTCGCGGGAGGCGCGCAGCACACGGGCCCGGGTCGACGCGGGCACGGGGTGGTTGCCGCTGAGCACACGCGAGACGGTGGCCATGGACACGCCTGCCCGCTCGGCGACCTCGCGAATGGTGACGCGTCGCTTCGCCGTCGGCTCCGCCTCTGCCATGTCGTTGCCCATCTCCCCGTGTCTCCCCTCACAACCGCCCGGCCTGCCGCGTCAGTTGTTGGCGGCGTGGTCCTTGGCGAACTCCTCGGCCATTCTGTCGCCACCCCGCTGCCGCCAGGTCTTGACGGTGGCGTCCCATTCGGACAGCGGTGTGCGTCCCGCGATGATCCCGGTGGCGGTGTCCTTGAGGAGCGTTTCGAGGGTGGTGCCCTGGGCGGTGTACGTCCGGGACTGGAGCCCGTACGAGGCATTGCGGACCGCGTGCGGAACGGTCTTCACCTGCCAGGCGTGCAGCGCCTTCACCGCGTCGGGCATGCCGGGCACGAACAGCGCCTGCGGTCCCTCGGCGAGGTACTTCAGCGGCAGGTTGGTGTTGTTCTCGACCTGGCCGAGTGCGTTGGGCTCGGGCGAGCCGTCCGCGGCCCGGGTGAAGTGGGTGCCCTCCACGCCGTAGTGGACGAGTTCCCACTCCTTGCTGCCGAACGGAGCCGCGAGGTAGTCGAGGATGCGCAGCAGCAACTGCACGCGCTCCTTCTTGGCCTTCTTGACGACGGTGTAGCCGAACGAGCGGCGTGCCCCGACGATCCCGCCGGGCGTACCGCCCACGCTGTACGGAAGAGCGGGCGCGGGGGTGTACTCGCGGCCCTTCTCAAGGAACTTGGGGAGGTAGCCGCCGAATCCGTCCTGCAGTGAGCCGACCGTCCCGTTGTAGTAGAGGGCGATCATGTCGATCTGCGAGATGGACGTGGCGTCCGGGTGGTAGGAGCCCGCCTTGCGCAGTCCGAGCTGGAAGTCGAGCATCTGTTTGTACCGCTCGTCGGCCACGACCGGCAGGAACGTGCCGTCGTCCTTCACTGACCAGCCCCGGGCGTGCACACCGTGCGCCGCCGAGTGGAACCCGTCCCCGAACACGGATCCGACCGCGGCTCCCAGGGCGTACTTCTTACCGCCGGTCCCCTTCTTGGCGGCCGCCGCGAACTCCTGGTCGGTCCAGCCCTCCTTCATCCCTGCGTCCTCGAAGTACTCCTGGTTGAGCCAGAGGGTGGAGCCGGGCAGCGGGCGCTCCAGGGGAATGCCGTAGACGCGGCCGCCGATCCGGCCCATGTCGCGCCACGCGTGCGTCGGGATGTTCGCCAGGTTCGGATAGTCCTCGACCGCGTCCCCGGAGAGGAACGGCGTGAGGTCCTCGGCACGCCGCTGCACGAACTGGGCCTCGCGGGGCAGCGCGAACCCGGAGAAGATGTTGATGATGTCCGGGAGTTCACCCGGGTCGCCCGCCATCACGGTGGCCATCTTCTTCTGGTAGTCGGTCTGCGAGATGACCGTGTACTCGATCTTCACGCCGAGTGCCTTCTCCACGGCCTGCCAGAACTTGTTGGACGAGGCGGGCTTCGGCGGCGTACCGAAGGACACCGACATCACCTTGACGGTGGATCCGTCACCGGGTGTGCGGGAGACCGACCGCGCCAGGTCGGCCGGGTAGGAGGTGTAACCGGGCTGAACCCCCTCCGCGGTGGGCGCGAGATCCGGCTTCGGCCCCGCGAAGGCCTTGTAGGCGGGCCAAGGGGCAAGCTTCTTACCGGCGTTGGACACCCCGTCACCCCCCGACTCCGTGGAACAACCGGTCAGGCCGACCGGAGCGGCAATCGCGACGGCACCCACGGCGGCGGTACGCATCAGGGCACGACGGGACAGCGGTGTACTGGACATAGGTGTTCTCTCCCAGCTCTGGAGGAAAGGCGCTCAACTCTTGATGGCTCCTGTGAGCACACCCTTGGTGAAGTACTTCTGCAGGAACGGGTAGATCAGGAGAATCGGCACCGTGGCGATCACCAGCACGGCCATCTGCACGGTCTGCGGAGCGTTGACGGTGCCCTCACTGGTCGCGGCGTCCGTGAGCCCCGACCCGGCGACCACATAGGTACGCAGTACCTGTTGAAGCGGCCAGTGGTCGCTCTCCAGATACAGCGAGGCGTAGAACCAGGAGTTCCAGTACGCCACCGCGTAGAAGAGCCCGACGACGGCGAGCGCGGCCTTGGACAGCGGGAGCACGACGGACCACAGCACCCGCCAGTCGCCCGCCCCGTCCAGCCGCGCCGCCTCGTACAGCTCGTCGGGTATCGACTGGAAGAAGCCGCGCAGCACCACGAGGTTGAACACGTTGATCAGCACGGGGAAGACCAGCGACCCGTACGAGTCCAGCAGGCCCAGTTCCTTGACCAGCAGGAAGCTGGGGATCATGCCGGGCGGGAAGAGGAACGTGAACAGCACGAGGAGCAGCACGGGACGGCCGCCGAAGACGCCGGGGCGCGACAGGGCGTAGGCGAGTGTGATCGTGCAGAAGAGGCTGAACAGGGTGCCGACGACGGTGACGCCCGCGCTGACGCCGAGGGCATGGGTGACGATGCCGCCGTCGAGGATGTCTCGGTACGCCTTGAGGGTCGGCTCGGTGGGCCACAGCACCCAGCCGCCGTTGGCGACGACCTCCTCGGGCGAGGCGAGGGACGTCGAGAGGATCACCAGGAACGGCACACAGACCAGGAGGACGACGGCCACGAGCGCGACGGCCTTCGCCGCCTGGGTCAGGGGCCGGGGTTTCTCCATCCAGGCGGGACGGGCATGGGCGCTCACTTGTAGACCCCCTGTTCGCCGAGGCGATGGGCGACCTTGTTGGCCGCGTAGACGAGCAGGGCGCCGATCACGCCCTTGAACAGGCCCGCGGCGGCGGCGAATCCGTAGTCGCCGCCGACGATGCCCTGGTAGTAGACGAAGGTGTCGATGATCTCGGCGGCCTCCGGGCCGACCGCGTCGCGCTGGAGCAGCATCTGCTCGAACCCGACGGAGAGGATGTCGCCGAGCCGCATGATGAGCAGCAGCACGATCACCGGCCGGATCGCGGGCAGGGTGACGTGCCAGAAGCGCCGCCAGGGTCCGGCACCGTCGATGGCGGCGGCCTCGTACTGCTGCTCGTCGACCTGGGAGAGCGCGGCGAGGAAGATGATCGTGCCCCAGCCGGCGTCCTTCCAGATCACCTGAGCGACGGTGAGCGGTCTGAAGGCGTCGGGGTTGCCGATGATGTCGACGGTGCTCAGGCCCGCGTCGCCGAGGTAGCCGTTCACCAGCCCCGTGTCGCCGAGGACCTGCTGGAACAGGGCGACCACGATCACCCACGAGATGAAGTGCGGGAGATACGCCACCGACTGCACGAAGCGGCGGACGGTGGTCCAGGTCAGGGTGTGCAGGAGCAGGGCGAGGGCGAGCGGTACGGGGAAGTAGAAGACGATCTGGAGGACCGCGATCCAGAGGGTGTTGAGGACCGCGTCCCAGAACTCGGTGTCCTGGAACATCCGTTGGAAGTTGTCGAGGCCCACCCATGGACTGCCCCAGATGCCGTCGAAGGGCACGTAGTCCTTGAACGCGATGACGTTGCCGGCCAGGGCGCCGTAGTGGAACAGCAGGAAGTAGCCGAGCCCGGGGAGCATCAGCAGGAACAGCGCCCGGTTTCTCCGGCTCCCGCTCCTGCGGCTCTGAAAACCTTTTCTCCTTCTGAACGCACCGGTCGGACGACGGCGGGATGGGTTCACCGCCTCCGTACCTGCACGCTCCCGCACCACCGCGGCCACGGAGCCTCCTCGCCTCTGGCTGTTGGGTGAGGGGAAATTAAAACGTTTCCAATCCAGCGTCAACACTTCTGACACAGACCGGCAGTTGGGCGCGGTACGGGAAGCCCACCGACCTGCGGAGACCTCTTAAAACGTTTTCGTGAGCTCCTGGAGGTACGCGTGGAGAGCCGCCGAGCCCTTCAGCCGGCTCCGACTCCGCTGGTGCAACTCGCGCTCCCTGCCCGCCAGTTCGGCCCGTACGCGCTCGGGGCTGCCGGTGGTGCGGAGTTCGGCCAGGACCGACTCGATGATGGAGAACGGGTGGTGACCGCGCCTCAGCAGCGCCACGATCTGGGCCAGTCGCGCCTCCGACGCGGAGTAGAGACGGTATCCGGTGCCCCTCTCCCGCGTCGGCCGCAGCAGGCCGCGCGTCTCCCACAGGCGCAGTACGGGCGTCTGCACTCCGATGGCGTCGGCCACCTCACCGATGCGCATCCCGCCACGGTCCCGGTCCGGCGGCTCGACCTCGTGGGTGATCAGCGTGTCCAGCACCCGGATGACCTCGGCGAGTTCGGTGCGCTCCCGGTGGAGCTCGGCGTGGCTCTCGTCGAGTACGGCGAGTGCCGTCTCCAGGTCGCCGCCGTGCACGGCACGCATGATCGCGCCGGTCGTCGGCCAGCCGTGCCCGACGGCCAGCGCGCGGCCGGCCCTCAGCGCTTCGGCGTGTGCGGCCGTGAACAAGCGGTAACCGCCGTCCGTGCGCTCGACGGGCGGCAGGATGCCCGTCTCCACGTAGTTGCGGACCTGCTGCGTCGAGATGCCGGCCTCACGCGCGAGGTCGACGGCCCGCAGTCGGTCGCCCACTCCGCCTCCTCGGCCTGCCGCCTCACCATGATTTGAGGGTTACAGAGTAGGCCGTGGGCCTGGACCGGCACCAACTCGGATCAAGTCTCAAGAAGCACTTCAATGAAACGATTGAAGGAGAGCAGGCCGGAACAAGGCCGGGAATCAGGAAGAGGAGAGCCCCGCCATGAAGTTCGTTCTCGAAGTCGACATGGGTGACACCGCCTGGGAGGGGAACGCCGCGCGGGAGCTGGGGCGGATCCTGCGCTACTGGGGAGGGAACCTCCAGCACTACGAGCTGAAGCCGGGCGACGGTGCGGCCGTCTCCGACTCCGAGTACCGCGAGGTGGGTTCCTGGAGCATCACCGCTTCGGCGTGACGCCGAGATCGGCTCAGGCATGACGCCGAAGCCGTCCCGGCATGACGCCGGGGCCGGCGGAGACGGCCCCACTCCGTCTCCGCCGGCCCCTGTTGCGAGATCGCGTGGCACTCCGCGAGGGGACCCGCGCTCCCCATCCGCATCCGCGGGCCTCCGTCGTCGCACATCGGCGAACCGCGCGACCCCGGTCCTTTCAGAACGTGAAGACGGTCGACCCGTAGGCGTTCTTCACGCACTCGTTGGAGAAGGTGCGTTCGTAGGACACCCGCTTGCCCTGCCAGACGCCGTCGACCGTGACGACGACGGGATCGTATTCGCGGGTGCACATGGCTTCGGTTCTTCCTGGCAGGGTGCTGAAGTCCCCTCCGGACGCCCGGAGTTCGGCGCAGGCCGACGCCGCCGCCGGGTGGGTTCCCGAAGCGGTCGGCGCACAGGTCAGGGTGACCGCGCGTTCGGGGGCGGCGTCGGCCTTGATCTCGCCGTGGCCCATCGTGAGCACCAGGGAGGAGGGGGCATAGAGGGAGTTCGGCGAGGGGGTGGCGGCGAGCGCGGTCCCGGTGAGGGGTCCGCATACGGCGGTGGCCGTCAGCGTGATCGTCGCGGCCCAGCGCGCGGTGTTCGGCATTGTGTGCATCCTTCCGCTCGGTTGGCTGCCGCCGGCTCGGTCGAGTGCCGGTGCGGCGAGCGCGAGTCTGCCGAGTCCGCGACGGAAACACACGTCGACCCCACGCGTTTCAGTAACCTTGCGTATTGAATCAGTGGCGCGAAGTTACGGAATTCGAACGCGCAGACCCCGGAGTTGAGCGGACCCCGCGTCACCGAGTGGACACGCTGGCCGGATATGTACTGCTCAGCAATAGGCCTGAAACATTCCGCTTCCAGCCGAGCGCCGAACCCTTGCGCCCGCGCAGCAAGCGGGTAATTCTCATTACATGATTACAACCGAAGAGCACGAGAAACTGCGCGGCTGGTTCGCCGGCCGTCTGCCCGACGACCTCTTCGAGAGCCTCGGCGAGGTCACGGTCGACCGCGAGGAGATCACCGTCATCGGCCGCGTCCCCGAACCCCGGCTCACCGAGAGCGCCTCGGACGCCGAGCGGGAGGCGGCCGTCGGCTCCCGGATCCAGGAGTTCCGCGAGCGCACCCGCGACGCCCGGGTCGCCGTGGCCCGCGAGGCCGAGCACCGTTTCGGCAAGAAGGTCTCGTGGGGTGTGGAGTGCGGCGGTGAGCGAGCCCTGTTCACGCATGTCGCGGCGCCCGTGATGACCCGCCTGCGGCAGCCCCAGCGGCAGGTCCTCGACACCCTGATCGCCGCCGGGGTCGCCCGCAGCCGCAGCGACGCGCTCGCCTGGTGTGTCCGCCTCGTCGAACGCCACGCGGACGACTGGCTCACGGAGTTGCGGGACTCCCTTGAACACGTACAGCGGGTCCGCTCGCAGGGGCCCGACGCTCCGGGCCCCATTGCCGAGGACGCGGACCCCGAGGACACTCCGACCGACGGCTGACACCCGAGCCGATCCAGGAAACGACGTCAACGGGAGGACTCCATGCGCAGAGTGGTCCACAACCTCCGGGCACATCTGACCGTGCTCGCGCTGCTCGCCTGCGGATTCGCGGCTCTGGCACCCGTGAGCCACGGCCCGTGACGGCCCTGTTCACCTGAAGGACAAGGCCGGCCGTCAGACTGTGCGATTCATCCACTGACGACCGCGGAGATGGACGGTTCGTCCACTGGTGCGGTGCCCGGTCCGCCCCTTAACTTCGGCAGATCACCGCACCAAGGGACGGCTTCCCCGCGCTCCGCGCACCCCAGCGACAGCGACACGCCGTCCGGCCAGCCGCGTCACCACGCGCTCCCCCGCCCTGCCGCCCCTCGGGGTGTCGGTCCTTCGCTGGAGCCCCTCCTTGTCCCAGAACTCCCCCGCCACGCAGCCGCCGTCGCTCACCGAGGTCGAGCCCTACGGCGTGGAGCGGATCCCCGACGCGGACCGCTCCGCGAGCCCGCTCGACCTCTTCCGGCTCGCCTTCGGCGGGGCCAACACCTTCTCCACCTGCGTACTCGGGGCCTTCCCGATCCTCTTCGGCCTCTCGTTCTGGCAGGGGCTCGCGGCAACGCTCCTCGGAGTGATCGCGGGCGCTCTGATCCTGTGTCCGATGGCGGTCTTCGGCCCGGTCAACGGCACGAACAACGCCGTCTCCTCCTCCGCCCACCTGGGCGTGCACGGCCGGGTCGTCGGTTCGTTCCTGTCGCTGCTCACCGCGGTCGCGTTCTTCTCCATCTCGGTGTGGAGCTCGGGCGACGCCCTGGTCGGCGGCGCCCACCGGCTCTTCGGACTGAGCCGCGGCGACCTGTCGTACGTCGTCGCGTACGCGCTGTTCGCCGTGCTGGTGCTCGCGGTGTGCGTGTACGGGTTCCGCTTCATGCTGTTCGTCAACAAGGTCGCGGTGACCTCGGCGACCCTGCTGTTCCTGCTCGGCGCCGTGGCCTTCGCCGGGGACTTCGACCCCTCGTACGCGGGGACCTTCACGGCGTCGGCCGACGCGGCGACCCAGGACCTGTTCTGGCCGTCGTTCATCGGCTCCGCGCTGATCGTGCTGTCGAACCCGGTCTCCTTCGGCGCGTTCCTCGGCGACTGGTCGCGCTACATCCCGGCGAGCACTCCGCGCCGCAGGGTGATCGGCGCCGCGTTCCTGTCGCAGATCGCCACCCTGCTGCCGTTCGTTTTCGGCCTGGGAACCGCCAGCATCATCGCGGCCAAGGCACCGGAATACGTCGACCCCGCGGCCCCGAACTTCGTGGGCGGACTGTTGGCGATCTCGCCGAGCTGGTTCTTCCTGCCGGTGTGTCTGCTCGCGCTGATCGGCGGCATGGCGACAGGCACGACCGCGCTGTACGGGACCGGGCTCGACTTCTCGTCCGTGTTCCCCCGGCTGTCCCGGGTGCAGGCGACGGTGCTGGTGGGCGTGCTGTCCATTGCGTTCATCTTCGTAGGGCGCTTCGGCTTCGACCTCGTACAGAGCATCTCGACGTTCGCCACGATGATCATCACATGTACGACGCCGTGGATGGTCGTGATGATGCTGGGCTTCCTCACCCGGCGCGGCTGGTACGACCCCGACGCGCTCCAGGTCTTCAACCGGCGCCAGCGGGGCGGCCGTTACTGGTTCGCGCACGGCTGGAACTGGCGCGGGATGACCGCCTGGTGGGTGTCCGCCGTCATCGGCGTCCTCTTCACGAACATCCCCGGCCAGTTCGTGGGCCCGCTCGGGGACCTGGCCGGCGGGGTCGACATCGGCCTGCCGATCTCCCTGGCGGTCTCCGCCGTGCTGTTCCTGTCGCTGCTGTGGTTCTTCCCCGAACCGCGGGCCGCGTACGGGCCGGAGGGCGCCCGCCTGGTGCGTACCGTCGATGTACCGGTACCACCCGTCACCGGACCGGGCGGCGAGGTCGCCGAGAGCCGACCGGTACTGGCCACCGAGGGCCCGTGACGACTTCTGACGGCTTCTGAGCACTTCGGAGGGCGAAAACCGGACAGCCGGCTCGGCTCGGGGCCGTCCGGGTGCGGTGCCTTCGTAGACTGCCGCGCCATGGAAGAGATCTACGAGCTGGGCGCGATCACGTGTCCGTCCGGTGAGTTGGTGGTCCTCGACGGTGGCCACCTGGGCATGTGGAGCGGGGAGCGGTCACCGGCGGAGGTGGACCCCGGTGCGTTCGGCGTCCAGGATCCGGAGGTCGCCGCCGATGTGAGCGGAGCGACCGACTTCACGATCACCGGCCCCGACGCCGACACCGCGGCCCACTCCTTCGACCGGCAGCCCGGCCGCACGCTCCACGACATACCGGCGTCCGGAGTCGCGCGGATACGTGAACTCTTCGACGCGCACTGCCAGGAGCACGGCTTCGACGCCCGGCTGGAGGCCTGTGCCGAGCGAGTGCCGCACCGGGAGCGGGTCCGGCGGTGCGCGGCACGGGGCGGCGGCAGCTTCCTGATGCACGGTGTACCGGTCGTGGCGCTCGGCGGCCTGCCCCGCGACCGGGCCCTCCCGGTACTGGCGTCGGGCGCCGGCATCGTGATCCCGGTGGACCCGGCCCCCGCCGCCAAGCGCGTGGAACTCGGCGACATCCGGGTCGACTGGGCGCGGCTGCTCTTCGGGGACGCCGACGCGCTGAACGCCTGGCAGCACGCCGAGCCCGTGGACGGACTGGCCGACGTCGCGTTCTGGGGAGCCGCCGAGGAGGAGGCCGCCGCCGAGTTCGGGGCTCCCGCGCTCGGTGAGGTGGGCGAGGACGGGGTCAGGGGCTGGACGGGGCTGACCGTGCCGGAGGCGATGCGCCGGGCCGGTGCCCTCTTCGACTGGAAGGACGCCGACCCTGGACGGCGGCTGATGGTGGACTTCCGCCCGCACTCCCACCACTGGCAGGTCATGCGCGAGGTCCGCGCCTCCGCGGTCGAGTCCGGAACCGTCGAGGTCGGCGGCGCGCGCGTGCTCTGCACGATGCCCGGTCAGGGCGACGGCTGGTTCCCCGTGTCGGCGGAGCTCGGTCCGGCCGGCGAACTGGTCGCCGTACGCGTGTCGTTCACGAGCTGAGAGCGGCCCGTTCACCGGCTGGGCCCGGCGGGCCGGGCGATCTTCGCGTCGGCGGTGGACGGATCTTGTCCCGCTCGTCAGGATCATCGCAGGAGCAGCGTGGTGTCCGCGGAAACAGGGCACGGTCTCCAGCGCGAGCGGCACGGTCTCGACGGCGGGATCAAGGGCGAGAGGCGGGACGTACGGATGACGAAGCACTGGGCGGACTTCCAGTACGAGATCTACCTGAACGGCATGACGGGCGCGGTGCCCCGGCTGCCCACCGATCTGACCCGGCTGGAGGAGCTGGCGGAGCAGCGGCTCGAACCCGGTCCGGTCGGCTATGTGGCGGGCAGTGCGGGCAACGGCAGTACGGCACGGGCGAACCGGGCCGCGCTGGAACAGCGCCGGATCGTGCCCCGCATGCTGCGCGATGTCCACGAACGCGATCTGTCCGTCGAGGTGTTGGGGCGCCCGCTGCCCGCTCCCCTCGCCCTCGCGCCGGTCGGCGTGCTGTCGATCATGCACCCGGACGCCGAGTCGGCCGCCGCCCGGGCCGCCGCGGCGCAGGGGGTGCCGTACATCCTGTCGTCGGCGTCCAGCACCCCCATGGAGCAGGTCGCCGAGGCGATGGGTGACGCGGAGCGCTGGTTCCAGCTGTACTGGGCGAAGGACCGCGAGGTCACGAGGAGTTTCCTGAACCGGGCGAAGGCGGCCGGATTCAGCACGCTGTTCGTCACGCTGGACACACCGCTGCTCGCCTGGCGGCCACGCGACCTGGACCAGGCGTATCTGCCGTTCCTGCACGGGATCGGCACCGCCAACTACTTCTCCGACCCGGCGTTCCAGGCGGGCCTGGCCAAGCCGGTGGACGAGGACCCGAACGCGGCGGTCATGCACTTCATCGGGATGTTCGCCGATCCCGCGAAGACCTGGCCCGACCTGGAGTTCCTGCGCGAGAACTGGGACGGTCCCATCGTCCTCAAGGGCATCCTGCACCCGGACGACGCCCGCCGGGCCGTCACCGCCGGCATGAACGGGGTGGTCGTCTCCAACCACGGCGGGCGCCAGGTGGCCGGCTCCGTCGGCGCCGCCGACGCGCTGCCCCGGGTCGTCGAGGCGGCCGGCGACCGGCTCACCGTCCTCTTCGACGGCGGGATCCGCACGGGCGACGACATCTTCAAGGCGCTCGCGCTGGGCGCCGAGGCGGTACTCGTCGGACGTCCGTACGCGTACGGGCTCGGCCTCGACGGCCAGGCGGGGGTGGAACACGTCATCCGCTGTCTGCTCGCCGAACTCGACCTCACCCTCGCCCTGTCCGGTCACGCGGGCCCGGCGACGGTCAGCGCCGACGACCTCGAAGAGGAGACCGGATGACCGGCGACTCCCCCGGCCCTGCTCCCGCCGCTTCCGCCTCTGTCCCCGCGTCCACGTCGACGAACGTCCCGGTCGTCATCCCGCCCCACGTGGGCGGCCGTTCGGGCGGTGCCGGGCTCGCCACGCTGTTCCCGAAGGAGGCCCGCGGCACCGTCGTCGAGCCGGCCGACGAGGACCCGGCCGCGCTGCGCGAGGCGCACGTCGTCAGCACCGGGCTCGCTCCCGTCACCGCCCGACACATCGCCTCCGCACGGGAGTCGGAGCTGGTCCAGTGCGCGGCCGCGGCTTCGGCCACGTGGACCTCGAAGCGGCCCGCGCCCGGAACGTCCCCGTGTGCACCATCGGCTCCAGCGGTCCATCACCGAACTGTCCGGCAAGACCCTCGGCGTGATCGGACTCGGCCACATCGGCCAGGAGGTCGCCCGCCGCGCGGTCGCCTCCGACATGACCGTCCTGTACGCCGGACCGCGGCCCGTCGGACCCGAGACCGAAGCGCGGCTCGACGGCGCCCACCACGTCGGCCTCGACGAGCTGCTGCGCGCGTCGGACTACGTCACGCTGCACGCGCTGATCGACCAGGAGGCCCTCGCGGACGCGCTGGAGTCCGGTGCCCTGGCCGGGGCGGGCATCGACGTCTTCGACCCCGAACCTCCCACACCGGCCCTGCGGCTGCTCAAGGCCCCGCACGTGGTGCTCTCGCCGCCGCACGTCGCCGGCGTCACCCGCGAGACCCTCGTACGGATCGCGCCGGCCGCCGTCCAGAACGTCACCGGGCTCCTGGCGGGCGCACCACCCCGGGACGTCGTCTCCTGGCACCCGGCCGGAGCGGGACCCGGTCGGCGCGAGACGTGGCTGGAACGGGACCGGATCCCGGGAGGACCGGGTCAGAGACGGAGGTTCGAGACCGTCCGCGCCGACAGAAGGGGCACCGGCGCGACGGGCCGCGAGGCGGAGTCGTCCACGGTTATGGCGCGGCGCTCCGAGTAGGGCCCGGACACGGTCGTGGTCGGCTCCGGCTCCGCGTCCTTCTCCGCCGCCGACGGCTCCACCTCGCACGGGGACTCGGCACAGTCGGAGTCGGGTCCGGAGTCCGATTCGGCGGACGGCGAGGCGGTGGCCGGCCGGTCGGACGAGGGCGTGCCCGTACCGGCGATCGACAGTGACTCGGGGCTGGCGGCGGTGGCGTCCGTCAGCCAGCGCTGTTCGTCCGACCTGTCGCGGATCTTCACCACGACCTCCGCGTCCGGGTCCGTGGAGGAGGGGGCGACGGCGAGCCCCTCCTGCCAGCGGGGCAGCAACTCGCCCTGGACGGTGAGGTCGTAGCGCACGTCGTCGCCCCGCTTGGCCGACGCGGCGACGCAGCGGCCCAGGACGACGACGCCGGCGTCCACGTGGGAGTCCAGGCACAGCTCGGGTTCGGAGACGCTGCGCAGGAGTCCGTCCTCCTCGTACGACCACTTCTGTGTCGCGGCGGCGGAGCACGTCTCCAGTTTGGTGCCGACACCGGCCTTGGCCCGGCCGTCCTTGATGTCGAGGCAGAGGTCCGCGGCGAGGTTGCGCAGCCGGGTCTGCCCGGGGGGCGTCGGCAGGCCCGCCGAGTTGGGCGGGGACGAGGACCTGGCGGGCGGGGTCTGTCCGCCGGCCCCCGGAACGACGCTGCTGGACGCACCGGCGGAGGCCGAGGGGTCCGCGTCGCCGTCGTCCGACGACCACACGCTGGCGACCAGGACGGAGGCGAGCAGAGCCACCGAGACGAGGCCCGCTCCGGTGAGGAGCGCCTTCGAGTGCCGGGAGCCCGGCGAGGAGTGGCGCCCCTGCCGGGACGGCCGGGGGGAGAGCTGGGACAGCAGACGGGGGCGGTCGCCGCCGCCCGGGCGTCTGCCGCTGTTGCGGCCGGGACGGGCACCCGAGTGGCCGCGGCTGGGCCGCGACTCGAGATAGCGGCGGGCACCCCAGCCGAGCATCGACTCGGCGAGCAGACCGCCCAACCCGCCCTCGAAATGACTGAGTTGCTCGGCCGCGTAACGGCAGAAGCGGCACTCCAGGAGATGCTGCTGCACATCGGGGAGCAGTGCGCCCCCGCAGCGAATCGGAACGTCCAGGAGACGGTTGTAGTAGCGGCAGTCTTTGTTCGGCGCGAGTTCACGATGGGCCCGAACACAGCCCTCCCGGAATTTCTCCCGGGCCTGCTCCAGCGCTGCCGACGCGGTGTCGGTATCCATACCCAGCAGACCGGCCGGTACGGATATGGGCTCGGCCTCCACCTCGGTGTGCCACAGCACGCACTGGGCGAGTCCAGGGAGGGACTGGAAAGAACGTTCGGCGAGCTTGCGATTTTCCGGCGTCATGGACTTCGTCGCGCGCATACCGCGACCCCCGGCGGGTTTCCGGAGATCCGGCAGCACCGCGGATATCCGGTCCTCCGCGGACCACGCCTTGATGATGTCCCGCACGGCCACCAGGAGCTGGGGGCGCAGGGCGACGGCGGACCCGGCACGCCGCAGGTGTTCCAGCACCTGCTGGAACGCGGCGGCGGTGACCATGGAGGCGACGTTCGCCGAGGAAGCGAGGCAGATGACCGCGTAGTCGTGTGTCGGCTGCCAGTGTCGCGCGAGCAGCAGCGCGACCGAGTGGGTGAGCTCGCCCTCCGGCTGCGCTCTGAGGAGGGCGGCGAGGCTCTCGTCGGATTCCCCGGGAGCGGCTCCGGAGCCGGGCGGATACGGGGGACGAGGCGGGTGGGGGGTGTGCACTGAGCGGTTTCCTTCCAAGGCACAAGGTGGCACACAGAAGTCGTGACCGCCGAAAAGGAGCGCCTGGTTGGTGCATACCTTCTTGGCTTGACGCACGGAAAGCGGCCGGGATGTCGACCACTCGACGTCCATCGGCCGTGAGCCTTTTGAGCCCGACGACACGATGAAATCCCGAGCAGCGAATCAGACCTGACCATTGGCCATGTGCGAAGAAGTTCACCCTTGCACAAAACTCTCACACCCAACAAGGCACTTGAGGTACTTCAGCAACATCCGCGCATTGAAGGAAAGTCAGCCCCGCCCGGGTCAACTCGCCCCGGCCGCATCACATTTCGAAATGGCAATCGTTGCCATGCGCGCCCCGTGTGAAGCGCGCGCCCGCGCCGGCGCCTCTCGCACGCTCCCCGCGCGCGCCAGGGCGTAGTCCACTGGTACCGGCCCTTCTCGGAGGCCCCGCACGGGACGGCGGCTCTCCCGCGCGAAACAGGCCGCCGACCCCGATCCTCCCGCCCTCGGTCGGCGGCCCCGAGGGCGGGTCGCTCAGATCTGCCAGGACCGCAGACGGTCGGCCGCCGCGAAGACGTCCACCTTGCCGGAGATCAGGTCGCGGGCGAGGTCCACGAGCGCCCCGTACGGCGGGTCGATCCCGACGCCGCTCACGAACATGTACGAGACCGCCGTCGCGCAGGCGAAACGGGCGTTGGCGGACGGCAGCGGCTTCAGCAGGGCCAGGGTGTGCAGCAGCGCGGCGGCACGCCAGGCCGGGTCCGAGTCCACCCCGAGCCGGGGCGGGTCCACCCGGTGCCGGGCCACGGCGGCCACGAGCACCGAGAAGTCGTTGACGGTCGGCTGGTCGGGCAGCACCTCTTCATGGCGCTGGAGCAGCCAGGGCACGTCGATATGGATGACGGGTGCCATGAGTCAGGCGGCCCGCCCCTCGCCCCTGGTGGGTGATTCGTCGTCGGGGAAGGCCTCGGCGAACTCGTCCGCGTGCGCCGCGAAGAACTGGCGGAAGACGTCCGCGCCTTCCTGCAGCGCTCGGTGCCGCACGATGTCGGCCGCGGCCGCCTCGCGAACCAGGGCCTTCATCGACGTACCGCGCTCCTTGGCGATCTGGCGCAGATCCTCGAGCTCACGCTCGCTGAATTCCACGTTGAGAGCAGGCATGCCCTCACGGTACCGCGCGGGTACTGACTCGTAAATACATGCAGGTCAAGTGCCATACGAATCGGTACCCAGCAGGTACGGCCCCCACGAACCCGAGGCGGCCCGCCTGAGACCTGCGTCACATTCCAGCCGCCGTCTGTCACATTCCGGACCTCCGCGGCCCTCGCATGGGTGAGCGCGCTACGGGAGGCACACGCATGTCCGAAAGTCCGGCACCGGAGACCGTCGAGGCACCGAACACGGCGACCCGGCTGTTCATCGACCACCGCGAGCTGTTGTTCGCGATCGTCTACACCATGCTCGGCGGCGTCGCGGACACCGAGGACGTACTCCAGGACACCTGGCTGTCCTGGTCCGGCAGCCGCGACCGGTCCCCGCTCCGGGAGATCGACAACCCGCGCGCCTACCTCGTACGCATCGCGGTGAACCACGCGTTGAAACGACGGGCCGTGATCAGCCGCCGGCGCGAGACGTACGTCGGGCCCTGGCTGCCCGAGCCGCTCGTGGCCGCGTCCGCCGAGACGGCGTCCGCGGACGCCGCCGACCGTGTGCTGCGCGGGGAGTCGGTGTCGATGGCGATGCTCGTCGTCCTGGAGTCGCTGTCCCCGCTGGAGCGGGCGGTGTTCGTCCTGAACGAGGTGTTCGGCTACGCCCACACCGAGATCGCCGAGGTCATCGACCGCAGCCCCGCGGCCGTCCGCCAGCTCGCGCATCGCGCCCGCCGGCACGTACATGCCCGTCGGCCGCTGTACGAGGCGCATCCGCGAGTACGAAGAGAGGCGACCGAGCGGTTCGTCGAGGCCGCTCTCGGCGGGGACATCGGCGCCCTGATGGAGATCCTCGCGCCGGACGTGACGATGTGGACCGACGGCGGCGGCAAACGGCGTCCGGCGGGGCTGCGGCCGATTCACGGGCGGGACAAGGCGATCCGCCTCATCGCCTCCTACGCCTCAAGGGGCGGCGTGCCGGGGCTGGACATCCGCTACCGGCGCGTCAACGGCGACGACGCCGCGGTGCTGTTCGCGGGCGATTCCCCGTACGCGGTCATGGTCATGGACCTCACCCCGGAGGGCGACCGGGTGTCCGGTCTCTACATCGTCTCCAACCCCGAGAAGCTCACGCACGTGCACCTGGGCGAGAAGGACCAGAAGGAGGGGACCGCGTGACCACCACCGAACGACGGGCGGCGAAGGAGTCCTCGGGTCAGCGCGTCGCCGACTGGTTCGACGGCCGCCTCGGCACCCACACCCTCGGCAAGAAGTACCTGCGCAAGGTCTTCCCGGACCACTGGTCGTTCCTGCTCGGGGAGATCTGCCTCTACAGCTTCGTCATCCTGATCCTGACCGGCGTCTATCTGACGCTGTTCTTCCATCCGTCGATGAACGAGGTGACCTACCACGGCAGTTACGTCCCGCTGAACGGCGTCCGGATGTCCGAGGCGTACGCGTCCACGCTGGACATCAGCTTCGACGTGCGGGGCGGTCTGCTGATCCGGCAGATCCACCACTGGGCGGCGCTGATCTTCATCGCCGGGATGCTCATGCACATGATGCGGCACTTCTTCACGGGCTCGTTCCGCAGGCCCCGTGAGGTCAACTGGCTGTTCGGCTGGACGCTGTTGCTCCTCGGACTGTTCGAGGGTCTCTTCGGCTACTCGCTGCCGGACGACCTGCTGTCCGGCACCGGGATGCGGTTCGTGGACGGCGCGATCCTGTCCGTGCCGATCGTCGGAACGTATCTGTCGTTCTTCCTGTTCGGCGGCGAGTTCCCCGGGCACGACATCATCGGGCGCTTCTACTCGCTGCACATTCTGGTGATCCCGGGGATCATGGCAGCCCTGGTGGTCGCGCATCTGATCCTGGTCGTCTACCACAAGCACACCCAGTTCCCAGGCCCCGGGAAGACCGAACGGAACGTCGTGGGCACGCCGTTCATGCCCGTCTACCTGGCGAAGGCGGGCGGTTTCTTCTTCCTGGTGTTCGGGATGATCGCGTTCATCTCGGCGATCGCGTCGATCAACCCGGTCTGGTCGTACGGTCCCTACCGCGCCGACCAGGTGTCCACGGGGGCGCAGCCGGACTGGTATCTGGGCTTCGCGGAAGGCCTGGTGCGCATCATGCCCGGCTGGGAGATCAACGTGGCCGGGCACACGCTGGTCCTCGGCGTGCTGATCCCGATCGTCGTCTTCCCGCTTCTGCTGATCTTCATCGGCGCCTATCCGTTCCTGGAGTCCTGGATCACCGGTGACAAGCGCGAGCACCACCTCCTGGACCGTCCGCGCAACCGGCCGGTCCGTACGTCCATCGGCACGGCGTGGATCAGCGTCTACCTCATCCTGCTCGCGGGCGGCGGCAACGACATCGTGGCCACCCGCTTCCAGCTGTCGATCAACACGGTCACCTGGGCCGTCCGGATCGCGCTCTTCGTGGTCCCGGTGATCGTCTTCGTCGCGACCCGGCGCATCTGTCTGGCCCTCCAACTCCGGGACCGGGAGCTGGTGTTGCACGGCCGGGAGACCGGCGTGATCAAACGGCTCCCGCACGGCGAGTACGTCGAACAGCACCGGCCCCTCTCCCCCGCCGAACTGCACACCCTCACCCAGCACGAGCAGCCCCGGCCGCTCGAACTCGGCCCGGCCGAGGACGCGAACGGCGTGCCGAGCCCGAACGGGCGGCTGCCCATGCGGCGCCTGCGGGCCCGTCTCTCGCGCGCGCTGTACGGCGAAGGCGCCCAGGTGGCGAAGCCGACGGCCGAGGAGTACCGGGAGGCCCACCGGACCGACGAGCACCCGGCTGACGAACACCCGGCCCTCGAACAGCAGCCGGGGGAACGGCAGCTGAGTGAACATCAGGTGAGTGAAAGGCAGGTGAGTGGGCGTCAGGTCAGCGAGGCGGGACCTCCAGACGGCTGATCCGCAGGGCACCCCGGACCTCGCCCGGGTGGCGGCTCTTCATGGTGAGCCGGAGCCGGCTGCCGCGTACCGCGTCGAAGGTGATCACCGTCGGTGCGTCGGACGCGGTGGCCCAGTCGACGTCGGCTCCCTTCACGGGCCGATAGCGGTGCCCGTCCCAGGCGGCGACCTCCACCGAGGCGGGCAGGGAGTGCGTGGCGCCGACCGTGAAGGAGACCTCGATCCGGTCGAAGGAGCGGGCACGGCCCCACTCGACGGACACCCAGTCCTCCTCGCGGGCGCCGTCGAAGGCGGGCAGCAGGGCCGTGGCCGCCTTGAGGAACGCGTTGGACCAGCCGGTGGCCGGGTCGCCGTCGAGCATCGCGGCGGGCAGGGTGTCCGGACGGCCCGAGTAACTGGCGTCTGCCAGCGGGTAGTTGGGTGCCCCCGGTCCGGGGTCGGGGGCGAAGTCGGCCGCCGGGGTGAGGACTTTCGGGCGGGCGACCGTGGCGCGGACGGTCACGGTCGCCGTCCGCAGTCCCGCCGAGCGCGCCCGCAGCGTGAGCCGTCCGTCCTCGGTGCCGGAACGGACGATCGCCAGGGCCTTGCCGTGGAAGGCCGTTCGGGTGCTCGCCTGGTAGCGCTCGGCGCTCTCCTCGCGTCCGTTGTCGACGCCGGCCAGCGATCCGCCGTCCACGTCGAAGGCGATGGTGTGGTCGGCGCCGGGCACCACCACGCCACGGGCGTCGACCACCTCGGCGGTCACGAAGCACAGTGAACGGCCGTCGGCGGCAAGGGACTTGCGGTCGGAGGTGAGGCGCAGCGCGTACGGTTTCCCGGCGGTGCGCAGGACATCGGTGGCCACGGTCCTGCCGTCCCTCCGCGCCACCGCCTTCAGTTCGCCCGGCGCGAACGGCACCTTCCAGGCGAGGTGGAGCTTGCCCGCGCTGCCGTTGGGGCTGGTGTAACTCCCGGGCCAGGGACCACCGGTGACGGTCTTGTCGTCGCCCGTGGCCTCGGTGGTCTCCAGGTACGTACGCCCGTCGGTGGTCCTCTTCTCGTCGAACTTCCTTGTGCCCAGGGACTTTCCGTCGAGGAAGAGTTCCACCGTGTCGACGTTGGCGTACGCCCGGACATCGACCAGCTCGCCCGGGCGGTGGTCGGTCCAGTTCATCGGGAGCAGATGGACCATGGGCCTGTCGGTCCACTGGCTCTTGAAGAGGTGGTACATGTCCTTCGGGAAGCCGGCCGTGTCGACCGCGCCGAAGAAGGACGCCTTGACCGGGAAGACGTCGTACGGCGTCGGTTCGCCGATGTAGTCGATTCCCGACCACAGGAATTCGCCCGTGAACCATTTCCGGTCCCGGTCCTTCTTCAGCCCGTACTCGCCGCTCATCGTCCAGGCTGCGAGGTTGTTGTCGTACGAGGAGGTCGCGCGCCGGCCGGGGGTGTGGTTCTCGCCCGTGTTGAGGCGCTCCGGCTCCTGGTACGCCCCACGGGTGGAGGTCTCGGACGAGGACTCCGACTCGAAGAGGAAGAGGCGCGGATAGCGGGCGTGCAGGGCGTCGACCGAGGCGGCGGTGTTGTAGTTGAGGCCGAGACCGTCGATCTTGGCGAGGATCAGGTCGGCGGGCGATCCGACGGCGGGCAGGCTGCGGTGCCGGTGGGAGCCGATGACGATCGGGCGGGTGGTGTCCAGCGCCTTCACCCCGGCGATCAGCCGGTCCGCGATGCCGAGACCTTCCGTGGAGGTGAACTCGGAGATCTCGTTGCCGATGGACCACATGATGACGGCGGGCGAGTTGCGGGCGGCCAGGACCATCTCGGCGATGTCGGCGTCGCTGTGCGCGTCGAAGAAGCGCCCGTAGTCGTACCGGTTCTTGCCGCGCCGCCAGCAGTCGAAGGCCTCCACCATCATCACGATGCCGAGCCGCTCACAGGCCGCGATCACCTCGGGGGCGGGCGGGTTGTGCGAGGTGCGCAGGGCGTTGACACCCATACTCTTCATGATCTTCAGCTGGCGTTCCACGGCGTCCGCGTTCACCGCCGCGCCGAGGGCGCCCAGGTCGTGGTGGAGGTTGACGCCGCGGAGTTTGAGGTAACGGCCGTTCAGAGTCAGGCCGTTGTCGGCGTCGACGGTGAAGTGGCGGATACCGAAGGGGGTTTCGTAGGTGTCGACGGTGCGGCCGTCGACACGGAGTTCGGTCTTGAGGGTGTGGAGCGCGGGTGTGTCGATGTCCCACATCTGGGGACCTCGGACGGTGAGGTCGTGCGTGACGGTCGCGGGGTCCGCGCCGACCGTGACCGTGGACGTCCCGCGCGCCACCGTACGGCCGTCCGGGTCGACGACCGCCGATCGCACCTCGACCCGTCTCGCGTCGCCCGACGCGTTCACGACGCTCGTCCGCGCCCGTACCAGCGCGCGGTCCTTCCGGATCTCCGGTGTCGTCACCTGGGTGCCCCACCGCTGGACGTGCACCGGATCGGTGACGACCAGGCGGGCCTCGCGGTGGATCCCGCTGCCCGAGTACCAGCGGCTGCTGGGGAGCCGGTTCTGGACCTTGACCGCGATGACGTTCACGGTGGTGCCGTCCGTGTGCAGCAGATCGGTGAGATCCAGGGCGAACCCCGTGTAGCCGTACGGGTGTTGGCCGACGAGCTGCCCGTTGCAGTGGACGGCCGAGTCCATGTAGACGCCGTCGAACTCGACGGAGATCCGCTTGTCCGCGTACGCCTTCGGGAGGGTGAAGGCGATGCGGTACCAGCCGAGGCCGCCGGGGAAGAATCCGGTGCCGCCGGTCGTGCCGTGCTCCGTGGTGGGGCTGAGCTCGATGCTCCAGTCGTGCGGTACGGCGATCCGCCGCCACGCCGAGTCGTCGTAGTCGGGCTCGGCGGCCCGGGCGTACGCGCCGGTGGGGTCGGTGAGGCCACCCGGATTGACGAGCGCGAAGCGCCAGCCGTCGCGGAGCGGGACGGTCCGCCCTCCCGTGGCGGTCCGGGCGCGGAGAGCGGTTTCCTCGGCGGCCCCTGCGACGGAGCCGCCCGCGAGGACCACGGGAGTCGCTGTGCCGGCGATCAGTACGGACCTGCGAGTCACCGTCACGGTGTTTTCCCTTTCGTAAGGGCTCACATTTGCTCACAACTGCTCGCGATCAAACAGATTCTGACAGTGCGACACGTGTGACCGTCAAGACTCCGGTAAGCGCTTCCTGTCCCGGGCGTCACATCGGCCTGAATCCCACGGTGGCGGAGAGGCCCGGCAGCGGGCCGGTGCGCGGGCCCGTGTGCCATGTGCGGAGGACCCCGACGCACTAGGGTGGAACACAAGTGACGCGCTTGTTGACTGTGGGTGTGCGCAAATGGAGTGGCGGCGATGAGGAGCCACAACGAATCCTCGGACGACAGCCCGGGGTACCCGTTCGACGAGACCGCCACGGCGCGGGCCGTCATCGACCGCGACGGCATTCTCGTCGAGTGGAACGAGGGCGCCCGGCGCCTGCTGGGCCACGACCCGGCCGAAGTCGTGGGCCTGCCCGCCGCGAACCTGCTGGCCCCGGACGCCGGAGCCCCGCTCCCCCCGTCGGCCGACCGCCGCTGGAACGAGACACTCGCGCTGCGCCACCGGGACGGCCGGACCCTGAACGTGTGGCTGCTCGCGCACCGGCGCAGACCCGACCTCGGCGACCGCAGCGACTGGCTCGTCGTCACCCCGCTGGAGAACGGCGAGCCGCCGGCGGAGGCCGGTTCCCTCTCCGCGATGTTCCTGGAGCAGTCACCCTGCGCCACCGCCCTCTTCGACGAGCGCCTGCGGCTTCGGCGGGTCAACGCGGTGATGGCCGAGACGATGGGCCTCCCGGAGAAACGTATCCGCGGGCTGCGCATCACCGAGATCGGCGGCAGACCGCAGAACGAGGAGCTCGAGGCATCCATGCTCCAGGTGCTCCTGACCGGGCAGCGCAAGGACGTACAGACCCTGGGCACCGGCAACGTGGACGGCGCGCTGGCCTGGCTGGCGCGGATGGCGCCGCTGACCGACGCCGAGGGCCGGGTGGTCGGCGTCTGTCTGTCCGCCCACGACTTCACCGACCAGTACCGCGCCCGGGAGCGCCTCCAGATCGTGAACGAGGCGAGCATCCGCATCGGCTCCACCCTCGACGTCACCCGTACGGCCCAGGAGCTGGCCGATGTCTGCGTGCCCGCGCTCGCCGACTTCGTCAGCATCGACCTCGTGGACCCGCCGGAACACGGCGGCGAGCCGTACACCGGGCCGATCTCCGCTCCCGTGAGCCTGCGCCGCGCCGCCCACCGGTCGGTGAACCCCGGCAATCCGGAGGCCGTGACCAAGCTGGGCCAGATCGATGTCTACCCGGCCCAATCGCCCCAGGCCGACTCCCTGGTGGCCGGCCGGCCCATCGTGGCCACGGATCCCATGAGCACACTGGCGGACTGGCTCGCCTGGGATCCGGCGCGCGGCGAGCGCGTCAGGGAACTCGGCATCCACACGACGATGTCCGTTCCGATCCAGGCCCGTGGTGCGACGCTGGGCGTCGCCGTCTTCACCCGGTTCCGGCGCCCCGACGCCTTCACGGCCGACGACGTCCTGCTGGCCGAGGAGGTCACGGCCAGGGCGGCCGTCTGCATCGACAACGCCCGGCGTTTCTCCCGCGAGCGCGAGACCGCGATCGCCCTGCAGCGCAGTCTGCTGCCCCGTTCGCTCCCTCGGACGGCCGCCGTCGAGGCGGCCTCGCGCTATCTGCCCGCGGCCCGGGCCGGGGTCGGCGGCGACTGGTTCGACGTGATCCCGCTGTCGGGAATGCGCGTCGCCATGGTCGTCGGAGACGTCGTCGGCCACGGGGTCCAGGCCTCCGCCACGATGGGGCGGCTACGGACCGCCGTGCGCACCCTCGCCGACATCGACCTGGCACCGGACGAACTGCTGACCCACCTCGACGACCTGGTAGTGCGGCTCTCCTCGGAGGCGGGCGGCGAGGGAACGACCGGCGAGGTGGGGGCCACCTGTCTGTACGCCGTGTACGACCCGGTCACCCGCGTCTGCACCCTCGCCCGGGCCGGCCACCCGCCACCGCTGATGCTGCGGCCGAACGGCTCGCCCGAGGAGATCGACGTACCGCCGGGGCCTCCGCTGGGCCTGGGCGGGCTGCCGTTCGAGTCGGTCGAGCTCCGGCTGCCCGAGGGCACCGTGCTCGCCCTCTACACCGACGGTCTGGTCGAGAGCCGCGACCGTGACCCGGACGAGAGCCGCGCGGCGCTGAGCCGGGCGCTGGCGCACGGTTCGGGCTCCCTGGACGAGACCTGCCACGACATCCTCCAATCGCTGCTCCCGCCGACCGGCGCCTCCGACGACGTGGCGCTGCTGCTCGCCCGCACGAAGGGGCTGCCGACCTCGCAGGTGGCGACCTGGGACATCCCGGCCGATCCCGCCCTCGTCGCCCCGATCCGCAAGCAGGCCGTCCAGCAGCTGGCGACATGGGACCTGAGCGAGGCGGCGTTCACGACCGAGCTGGTGGTCAGCGAACTCGTCACCAACGCCATCCGGTACGGCGAGCGTCCGATCCGGCTGCGGCTGATCCACGACGCCACCACGCTGATCGTCGAGGTGTCGGACTCCAGCCACACCGCGCCGCATCTGCGTCGCGCCAAGATCTTCGACGAGGGCGGGCGCGGGCTGCTCCTGGTCGCCCAGCTCACCCAGCGCTGGGGCAGCCGCCACACCCCCGAGGGCAAGACGATCTGGGCGGAGCTGACACTCGGCGAGGAGGAGTGACGCGCCCGAAGCCCCGGGGTGCCTGACGAACCGTCGGCTCACCGGCCGCCGTAGGCGCCTCCCCCATAGCCGCCGTAACCGTAGCCGCCATAACCGCCATAGCCGTAGCCACCTCCATAGCCGCCGCCGTAACCGCCGCCGCCTCCATAACCGCCGCCGGACGCGCCGTCGTAGCAGTAGTAGCCGTAGCACACCCAGCTCGGTGCGGGTTCGGGCGCCGGGGGCGGAGGCGGCTGGGGCGGGGGCGTCTGGGAAGGCGTGGGCTTCGGCGGCGGGGGCGGTGTGCGGGTGGGCTCCGAGCTCGGGGTGCGCGTCGGCTGGGCCGTGTCGCTGTTCGTGTACGACGTGATCCACTCCATCTGGAGCGAGTCCACCGAGGTGTCGATCTCCCAGCGCTGGGCCTTGCCCTCGTTACGGGTCTTGAGGACCAGGCCCGTCTCCTCGTCCCCCGAGACGGGCGCCAGCGCGAGCTTCGGGCGCCCCAGGGGCACCAGGTTTCCCTCAAGGGTGAGGTCGTAGCGGACGGCCACCTCGTCCTTGTCGCCGTCGCACGGACCCAGCCGGACGGAGGAAGGGAGCCGGGAGTCGAGGCACAGGTCCTTGTCGGCGAGGCTGCGCAGCAGGCCGTCGCTCTCGTACGCCCACTGCTGTCGCTCCGAGGAGCTGCAGGTGGAGACGACGGCCTCCACGCCCGTGGCGGCCTTGCCGTCGGCGATCCCGACGCAGTCGTCGCTCGCGACGTTGCGGAGCCGCCCGCTCAGGGTGCCGGTCTCCGTGCCGCCGGTGCCGACCCTGGTCGGCCTGGGGTCGGGTTCCTGCGACGCCGTTCCGGCATCCGAGGAGGAGGTCTGCCCCGTGTTGTCGCCACCGGACCACAGGGCCAGCGGCACGAGTACGCAGCCGCTCACGGCGAGGATGGCCAGGGCCAGGTTGCGTCGGCGCGGGGAGCGCCTGCCGGGCTCGCCCGGGCGGCTGTCCGCATGCGGGGGAAGCCGTACGGCATGGCGCGGACCCGCGCCGTGGAAGGCGGCGCCCGGCCGACGACCGGCGGCCCGGTGGGAGCCGGCGCCCGGGGCGCCGTCCGCACTCGCGTGACCGCTCACAGCCGGGTAGGACCCGGTCCCCGGACCGGGATCGGCGCTCGGGTAGGCAGCCGGGTGGGCGCCTGCTGCCGGATGAGGGGCGAGACCCGGGTGTGAGCCCGTGCCCGAGGGATCAGCGGCCCGCTGAGGACTGGGGCCCCAGACGGAATCGTTGTCCGAGAAGAAGTCGGCCTCCGAGGGATGTCCGGCACCCTGCTGAGGCACCGGCCCCGGAGCGGTACCGGGCCCGGTGCCCGGCTGTGATCCCGCGGCCGGCGGGTAGGAGCCCACACCCGGATGAGGGGCCATGCCCGGAGCCACCGACACCACGGGACCCGCCGGCGCCTCCTCGGCCCGGACCCGGCGTCCCGGCCTGGAGTCGAGATACTGCTGGGCCGCCCACCCGAGCACCCCTTCGGCCAGGAGGCCGGCCAGCCGGCCGCCCGACTGGTCCAGCTGGCCGGCCGAGGACTGGCAGTGCGGGCAGCCGGCCATGTGCGCCTGCAGATCGGGGCAGATCCTGCCGCCGAGCCGGAGCGAGACGTCGAGCAGCCGGCTGTAGCGGCGGCACTCCTCGTCCGGGGCTAGTTCGCGATGGTTCTCCAGGCAGGTCTGGCGCAGCAGTTCCCGCGCCCGGTCCAGCGCGACGGAAGCGTCCTCGACGGTGATTCCGAGCAGGCGGGCCGGTACGGCGAGGTCCTCGGCCTCCACCTCCGCATGCCACAGCACGCAGCGGGCGGCCTCCGGCAGCCGATGGAACGCGCGGGACACGAGCCGCCGGTTCTCCGGCGGGAGAAGCCGGTCCGCGGCCCCGTCCTTGTCGTTCGGGTCGGACCGCAACTCGGGATGGAGCAGCTCCCGGCGTTTGTCCGCGTCCCATTCGCCCGCTATTCGGCGCACGGTCACCAGCAGTTGTGGCCGCCATGCGGCCTTGGGGCCGGTGTGCCGCACCGACTCCCCGAAGAGCCGGGTGAATGCTGCGGTGGTGAGCATTCCGGCGTACTGCGCACCGCTCGTGCACAGTCGCGCGTACGAGAAGACCGGCACCCAGTGCCGGGAGAGCAGTTCCCCCGAGGGATACTGGGCGGGTGTCCTGCCCGAGCCCTGCTTCAGGTCTGCCGCGAGCCGTTCGTCCGTCGCATCGAACAGGCTTCCGGTTGTAGGTGAATTCGACGGAGTCGCGTCGCTCACGTGCACTTTCCTCCATTGCCCCCGCAGAAATAGTCCATACCAAGGGGTACGGAATTTTTCCTGCACGCTTACGGGTGCACCTTTGCACAACACACCGCCCCGGAACAAGAGAACGCTCTCAATCCCCCATTCCGCACAGCACCTTTGCGGAGACAAAGCGTCAACAGAAGCCCGAAGCAAAGCGATTCGGAATGTCTCACTCTCAAGTTACCCGAAGTAAGTACCGATTTGGCATCAGTGGAGAAGGGGGCCGCAGCCGGTAATTCGTTGGAATATGCAACCCAAGAACGGAGAGAAGGAGCTTGACGGCAGGTCCTCGACACGCCCCGGTTCGCCTCCGCAACATGCCGTCTGATTCGATTCAACGAAACCGACAATCACTCCCGAAGGACGAACCCTGAGTTCCACACTCGCCACAGCCCTTTCCGCCGCTCTCCTCGTGGCGGTACTGGCCTGTGCCGTGATCCGCCCCTTCGGCCTGCCGGAGGCCACCGTGGCGGTCCCGGCCGCCGGCGTGGTGATCGCCGCCGGCGCGATCCCGGTCGATCACGCACGCGCGGAGGCCGAGCTGCTCGGGCCCGTCGTGGGCTTCCTGGCGGCAGTGCTCGTGCTCGCCAAACTCTGCGACGACGAGGGGCTGTTCCAGGCCTGCGGTGCCTGGCTGGCCCGTACGTCCAAGGGGCGGCCGCAACGACTGCTGGCCGCCAACTTCCTTCTCGCCTCGGTGATCACGGCCGTACTGAGCCTGGACGCCACCGTCGTCCTGCTCACCCCGGTGGTGTTCGCGACCGTGGCCCGGCTCGGCGCCCGCCCGAAGCCCCATGTGTACGCCACCGCCCATCTGTCGAACACGGCCTCGCTGCTGCTGCCGGTCTCCAACCTCACCAACCTGCTGGCGTTCGCGGCCAGCGGCCTGAGCTTCACCCGGTTCGCCGTGCTGATGGGTCCCGCGTGGGCGGTCGCCATCGCGGCCGAGTACCTGGTCTTCCGGCGCTTCTTCGCCGACGACCTCAAGAGCGACAACGACCTCAAGGGCCACGCCCCGGGGCCGACCACGGTCGAGCCCGTCGAACTGCCCGTGTTCGCGCTGGTCACGGTCGCCTGTACGCTCGCGGGCTTCGCCGTGGCGTCCGCGCTCGGTGTCGAACCTGCCTGGGCGGCACTGGCCGGGGCACTCGTCCTGGCCGGCCGGGCGCTGATCCGCGGGCACACCACACCGCTCGCCGTCCTGCGCGCCACCTCGCCGGCCTTCCTCGCCTTCGTCCTGGCACTCGGGATCGTGGTGCGTGCCGTGGTCGACAACGGCCTCGCGGACGTGCTCGGCCACCTGGTCCCCGATTCGTCGAGCCTGTTGGCGCTGCTCGGCACCGCGGCCCTCGCCGCCGTCCTGGCGAACCTCATCAACAACCTGCCCGCGGTCCTGGTGCTGCTGCCCCTCGCGGCCGTGGCGGGCCCCGGCCCGGTCCTCGCCGTACTGCTCGGGGTGAACATCGGCCCCAACCTCACCTACGCCGGGTCGCTGGCCACGCTGCTGTGGCGGCGCATCGTGCACCAGCACGAACACGACGTCGATCTCGGCGAGTTCACGCGGCTCGGTCTGATCACCGTGCCCGCCACCCTGATCCCGGCCGTGGTGGCCCTCTGGCTCTCGTTGCGCGTGTTCGGAGGCTGATGACGCGCGCCTTCCGCCCACCTCGACCAGGTCGGCCGTCGTGCCCCGGCCAGGTCGTGCGCGGAGCATTGACGCTGTGACATGGCCATGCAATGCTCCGTTTTGGGAGCGCTCCCATCGTCCTGCCGTCCCCGTGGGACGGCATCCGTGGACCCAGTCCAGGCACCGGGAGGGGCTCCATGCTCACGTTCCCGCACGTGCACCGCCGCCCCACAGGACGCCGTGCGAGAAAACGCACGACGGCCGCCCTGCTGACGGCGGCCCTGCTCTCCGGCGGCACGGCCCTCGCACCCGGCGCGACCGGGCTGTCGTCCGCCGGGTCACCGTCGGCCGCATCGCCGACCGCCGCGGATCCGGCCGCCGCCGCGACGACGCCGGTGCGCGTCAACCAGGCGGGCTACCTGCCGGACGGCCCCAAGCGGGCCACGGTGGTGACCCCGGCCACCCAGCCCCTGACCTGGCAGTTGCGCGACGCGTCGGGCGCCGTGACCGCCTCCGGCCGGACCGTCGTGCACGGCACGGACACAGCCTCGGGCGAGGCGACCCACACCGCGGACTTCTCCGCGTACCGGAAGGCGGGCTCGGGGTTCGTCCTGGTGGTCGACGGGCAGAACAGCGCTCCCTTCGACATCCGCGCGGACCTCTACGACAGCCTGCGCTCGGACGCGATGGCGTTCTTCTACCACCAGCGCAGCGGCACGCCGATCGAGGCCTCGCTGGTGGGTCCCGCCTACGCGCGCCCGGCCGCGCACATCGGAGTCGCCCCGAACCAGGGCGACACGAACGTGCCCTGTCAGGCCGGGGTGTGCGACTACACCCAGGACGTGCGGGGCGGCTGGTACGACGCCGGCGACCACGGCAAGTACGTCGTCAACGGCGGGATCTCCGCCTGGACGCTCGTCGACTCCTTCGCGCGGGCCAAGCGCGCGGGCAACGCGTCCGCGCTCGGCGACTCGACCCTGCGGATACCCGAGCGCGGCAACGGCGTCCCGGACGTGCTGGACGAGGCCCGCTGGGAGCTCGAATTCCTGATGCGGATGCAGGTGCCGAACGGCAGGCAGTACGCCGGTATGGCCTTCCACAAGATCCACGACGCGGCCTGGACGGGCATCCCGACCCGTCCCGAACTCGACGCCCAGCCGCGCGAGTTGCACCGCCCGTCCACCGCGGCCACGCTCAACCTCGCCGCCACAGCGGCCCAGTGCGCGCGGGTATTCAAGCCGTACGACTCCACGTACGCCAAGCGGTGTCTGAGCGTGGCCCGCACGGCGTGGACCGCGGCGAAGGCCAACCCCGCGATCTACGCCCCGGAGTCGGACAGCACGGGCGGCGGCCCCTACAACGACACCCAGGTCACCGACGACTTCTACTGGGCGGCGACCGAGCTGTACGCGGCGACCGGCGAGCGTGCCTACCGGGACGCGGTCACCTCCTCGCCCTGGCACACCTCGTCCGGCGCGCTCACACCGACCGGCTTCAACTGGGCCGACACCGCGGCGCTCGGCCGGCTGACCCTGGCGACCGTGCCGACCGGGCTGCCCGCCTCCGACATCAGGCGGGTGCGCGCGTCCGTGACGGCCGCGGCCGACGGACACCTCGCCATGATGGCGGGCCAGGGCTACGCGGTGCCCATCCCCGCGAACGGGTACGTGTGGGGTTCCAACAGCCAGGTCACCAACAACGCGATCGTGATGGCCACCGCCTACGCGCTCACCGGTCAACAGCGTTACCGCGCCGGGGTGTTGGAGTCAATGGACTACCTCTTGGGCCGCAACGCCCTCGATCTCTCCTACGTCACCGGTTACGGCGACACGTACGCCCGCAACCAGCACCACCGGTTCTGGGCGAACCAGTACGACGCCTCGCTGCCGAACCCGCCGGCGGGCTCCCTCGCGGGCGGCCCCAACAGCGGTCTGCAGGACCCGGTGGCACAGGAGCACCTGGCCGGCTGCTCCCCCGCGGCCTGCTACATCGACGACATCGGCTCGTACTCCACCAACGAGGTGACGGTCAACTGGAACGCCCCGTTGGCCTGGCTGGCGGCCTTCGCCGCCGAGCGCTGCCCGCCGCGCGAATAGGCAGCGGCACTCGTCAGCGTCGGAGCCCGGCCCGGTACGCGCCGGGCGGGGCTCCGTAGCGCTGCCGGAAGACGCGGTTGAAGTGGAACGGGCTGCTGAAGCCGGAGGCCGCGGCGACCCGTTCCACCGGCAGGTCGGTGGCCTCCAGCAGCCGGGCGGAGTGCAGCAGCCGGGCGGCAAGGAGTGCCCGCATCGGGGACAGGCCCAGCTGCTGGGTGAAGAGGTGCGCGAAGCGGGAGGGCGAGAGCGAGACCCCCGCGGCCAGCGACTCCACGGTGTGCGGGGCGCCCGGGTCGGCCGCGATGAGCGCCTCGGCCTGCCGGATCCGTACGTCGAGGCCGGACCGGTCGGGTTCCCCGCGTGCCGTGGTGGTGGCGAGCAGGACGACGGACTCCAGGGAGCAGAGGGTGAGCTCGCGGGCGGCGGTTCCGTGGGCCACGGCGACCCGGCCGTCCTCGGACTCCCCATCAAGCTCTGCCTCGGGCTTTCCCTCGGACTCCGTCTCCGGCTCTCGCTCGGGTGGAGCCCCGGCCCCGGTCCACCGGGCGTCCGCGAGCATCCGCCGGAACGCCGGCTCCAGTCGGGCGCGCACGCCGTCCGGGACCGGTGTGACGGCGTACAGCCGGTCCCCGAGCGCGTACGGCCGCAGCCACTCCGTCCAGGCCGGCCGCGCCTGGCAGTGCACCCACCAGAAGGCCCAGTGCCTCGCGCCCGGTGCGACGGCGTAGTGGTGGGGCACGTCCGGGCCGAGGACGACGAGGTCTCCCGCGCCTGCCCTCGTCTCCGCGGCGCCCTGGGCGAGTCGGCCCGCACCGCCGGTGGTCCAGACGAAGAGCCAGCTGTCGGCGCCGCCCGGCCTGCTGACGCTGTAGCCGGGGCGCTGGTCGAAGCGGCCGACCGTCACCAGGCCGGGCGGCGGGGACGGGACAGCAGGCTCGGGCAACTGGTCAGCACGCACAGGCATCCTCCAGGAAGGCGCTACTGCCTAGCGTGAGGCATGCAGGACACCGACGCGAAGGGACGGTCGCATGACAGTCACGGACAGGGGCACGAACACGGACCCGAGCGGGGGCGCGGGCGCGGGCGGGGGCGGGGGCGGGGACATCGTGCGGCGCTTCGAGGAGGACGGCTTCACCGTGGCGCGCGGGCTGTTCACCCCGGCCGAGATCGACGCGCTGTGCGCCGAGTTCGCCACGCTGCACGCCCGCGGACCGGTCCCCGGACACTTCGAACCCCGTGCGACCGAGACCACCGGCACCGCGGACCCGCTGCGCGTCCACCCCCGGGTCATGAACCCGCACCGCATCAACGACCTGGCGCTGCGCCACCTGCTCGAACCCCGGCTGCGGGACATCCTCGAACTGCTGCTGGGCGAGGAGGTGTTGGCCGCGCAGAGCATGTTCTACTTCAAGCCGCCGGGCGCCCGCGGCCAGGCCCTGCACCAGGACAACTTCTATCTGCGGGTGGAGCCGGGCACCTGTGTGGCCGCCTGGGTCGCCTGCGATGTGATCGACCGGGAGAACGGCGGCCTCGAAGTGGTCCCGGGCACCCACCGGATGGACGTGTTCTGCCCCGAAGAGGCCGACGAGGGGCTGTCGTTCGCCCGTGAGTACGTCCCGCCGCCGCCCGGACTGGCCCCCGTTCCGGTCGACATGGAGCCGGGGGACGTCCTGTTCTTCAACGGCAGCCTGGTGCACGGCTCCCAGCCCAACCGCAGCGCCGACCGCTTCCGCCGCTCGTACATCGGCCACTACGTCGGCCGCTCCGCCGAGCGCATCGGCCGGTTCTACCCCACTCTGACGATGAGCGGGGACCCGGTGCCACTGCGGGAGAGCGAGGGCGCGGGCCCGTGCGGCACGGAGTTCGAACCGGCGGGCCCGCACTGAGTCCGTCGGAATCCCGCCTGGTCAGGAGCGCAGCAACTCCGCGGCGCCCAGGTCGAGTACGCCGTCGTGCCAGGTCAGCCCGCGCAGATCCCGTACGACGACGGGGGCGTCGGTGTCCAGACCGCGCGGCCCGACGCCGATGACGTACGCCCCGGCCGCCGCGCCCGCCGTGGCACCGGCCGCGCTGTCCTCGAAGACGACCGTGCGTGCCGGGTCCGTGCCCAGCTTCCCGGCGGCCGCAAGATAGCCGTCGGGGGCGGGTTTGCCGTGGCTGACGTCGTCCGCGGTGATGAGCACGGGAGGCAGGGGCAGGCCCGCGGCGGCGATTCGGGCCCGGGCGAGCGCGTTCACGCCGGAGGTCACCACGGCCCAGCTGCCCTGCGGCAGGCTCGTCAGCAGGTCGAGTGCGCCGGGCAGTGCGGTTGTGGTGGCCGCCGCCTCGATCTCCAGGCGGTCGATCTCGGCGAGGGCGGCGGGCCGTTCCCCGGGGTCGGGCACGAGCAGCGCGACGGTGTCGGCGGAGCGCCGGCCGTGCACCATCGCGGTGACCCGGTCGGCGGCGAGACCGCGGGCGCGGGCCCACTGGCTCCATGCCTGGTCGACGCCGAGGTCGGAGTCGACCAGCACGCCGTCGTTGTCGAACAGGAGGCCCTCGCAGGGGATGTTCACTGAAAATGCTCCTCACGGGGGCGGTTGCGGCACGTCGGCCGGTCTGCTCTCCCGGGGGCGGGCGGCCTCCGGGAAAGCACAGCGTGGCCGGGCCTTCAGGTGACGGGGCGGTTGCGGTAGCGGCCGACGAGTTCACGCGCCGCGGTCTGCATCCGGGCGGGCGGCAGCCCGTCGGCCAGCAGGGTCAGGTCGTCGACGACCATGTCGCCGATGGTCAGGAAGGCCTCCGGAATGCCGCCCGCGCGATGCGCGGAGAGGACCAGTCCCTCCAGTTCGCGGGACGGGTCGTCGGCGGCGACGGGTTCGTCGGGCCAGACGTCGATGCCCGCGAGCAGCCTGCCCTCGGCGACCCGTGCGAGCAGCGCGGGGAAGTCCACGACGGGTGCCCGGCTCACCAGTACGAGCCTGGCGCCGTCGGGCAGCAGCCCCAGCTCACGCTCGCCGAGCAGATGGCGGCTGTCGTCCGTGACGGTCGCGAGGACGAAGACGAACCGGCTGCGGGTCAGGGTCTCGTCGAGGCCGGCCGGGACAAGTCCCTGCTCGCGCAGGACGGCGGCCGGCAGCCAGGGGTCGTAGACGCGGAGGGTGGGGCGGAAGGGTGCCAGGAGCGGGTGGAGGCTGCGGCCGAGGTTCCCGAATCCGATCAGGCCGACGTCCGCGCCGCGCAGCAGTACGGCATCGGTGTTGCCGTCGGACACGTACCGTTCGCGTCCGGCGCGGAAGGCGCGGTCCTCGCGGCTGATGCCGCGCGCGAGGTCCAGCGCGAGCCCGAGGGCGTACTCGGCGACGGCCTGGGCGTAGGCCGGTCCGCAGCCCAGGACGTGGATGCCGCGCCGGAAGCACCCGTCGTAGTCGACGTTCGGGAAGAAGTTGCCCTCGACGTTGAGCAGGGCCCTCAACTCCCCTGCCCGGGCGAGGCGTTCGGCCGGCAGGTCGGGCTGGCCGACAACGGCGAACGCGTCGGGCAGTGCCTTGTCGAAGGCTTCCTCGGAGTCCGGTTCCACGACGGTGAAGCGGTCGCCGAGCCGGGCCAGCGCGTCCGGGGTGAAGATACGTTCCTTGGGGTGCGGCTCGGCCTGAAGGATCACGAGCGGCTTGTGCGGGGTGCTCACGGCTCTCCTTGCGTCCGTCACGGTCTCGTACAGGCACTGGCGTCGGCCTCACGAAACGGTAGCCCGGCACTCCCGGCACGGCACCATGGCGTGGAGCCGCCGCCCTTGTCTCGGAGTTCCGAGGAGAACCCCGGGCCGGGCCCAGCACCCGCCGCGGCTTGACGCGGCGGAGTCCGCACGGTTTGATCCAGAGCGTGCCGAGGCGCGCAGCCCGGCACGCAGAGGTACGCCCAGCCGGTATCGGACAAGGTTCTCAGTCCGGCCAAAGTCGCCAGGACCGTCACGGGGTCCGAGGCGGGGACGTACTCGCGATTGATGGAGCGGACATGTCCGTCAAGCGTGGCGCCCGCGTGGGAGTGTTCAGGGCGGCCGCCGCCCTGATCGTCCTCGCGGCACTGGCCTCCTGTACGTCGGATCCGGACGACAAGGGCCCGGAGAAGTCCACGAGGCCGAGCTCGAAGGCCCTTCGACTGCCCCCCGTGCACGCGGGCTTCGACTACCAGATCGGCGGCGCCTATCCGCCGCCCGCCGGCGTCCGTGTCGTCGCCCGCGACCGCAAGGCCGAACCCGCCCGCGGTGTCTACAACATCTGTTATGTCAACGCGTTCCAGGCCCAGCCGGACGAGCAGGACGACTGGCCCGCCGATCTGCTGCTGCGCGACAAGAAGGGCAAGGTCGTCGTGGACGGCGACTGGGACGAGGCCCTGCTCGACATCGGCACGCCCGCCAAGCGCGAGCGCGTCGCGGCCAGGATCAACGAGTGGATCGACGGCTGCGCGGACAAGGGCTACGACGCCGTCGAGCCGGACAACCTCGACAGCTTCACCCGCTCCCGCGGTCTGCTGAGCGCGGCCGACGCCACCGCCTTCGTCAGGCTGCTCTCGGACCACGCGCACTCCCGGGGCCTGGCCATCGGGCAGAAGAACACCGTGGAGCTGGCGGGTCAACGCGGCGGTACGGGGCTCGACTTCGCGGTGGCGGAGGAGTGTGGCGAGTACGACGAGTGCGGTGAGTACGCCGAGGCGTTCGACGACCGGGTCGTCGTCATCGAGTACACCGACAAAGGTTTCAGGAAGGCCCGTTCGGGCTTCGGCGACCGGCTGAGCATCGTGCGCCGGGATGTGCTGGTGTCGACCCCCGACAGCGCCGACTACGTCCGCAAGACCCGCTGACGGAGGCTCCCGATGGCTCGAACCCGAGGTGTGTTGTGCCCTGTTGAGCGCCGCGGCCTGTTCAAAGGGGCTGCCGCTGTCGCCGCCGCGCCGCTGCTGGGCGCCTGTTCGCAAGGCGCGTCCGACGGCGTGGGCGCCGACGGGAAGGTGACCGTGGAGCTGTGGCACGGCCAGGTCGACACGGCGAAGGAGGCGATACAGGCGCTGGTCACGGAGTTCAACCGGACGCATCCGGGGATCCGGGTGGACGCCGGTGGCGGCGGGGTCATCTCCGACGCGATGCTGCAGAAGGTGACGGCCGCACTGGCCGCCGGCTCCTATCCGGACATCGCGTACGTCTTCGGCTCCGACCTCGCCAGCATCGCCCGCAGCCCCCGGGTCGTCGACCTGACCGACGCGATGCGCGGCGGCCCCACGGCCTGGAACGGCTTCTGGGCGCCGGTGCGCGAGGCGGTCACCGTCAACGGCAAGGTACGGGCCGCCCCCGCCCTGCTCGACTCGCTGGCCGTCGTCTACAACAGGAAACTGTTCCGGCAGGCCGGTGTCCCCTTCCCCGAAGCGGGCTGGACCTGGGACGAATTCGCCGACACGGCAAGGAAGTTGACCGACTCCGGCCGGGGCGTCTTCGGAACGGGCTGGCCCGGCACGGGTGACGAGGACACGGTCTGGCGGCTGTGGCCGATGATCTGGGACCTTGGCGGTGACGTCGTCGCCGCCGACGGCAGGAGCATCGGCTTCGCCGGCCAGGGCGTCCGGGCGCTCGACACCCTGCGGCGACTCGTCGCGGACAAGAGCGTGTACGTCGACCCGAAGCCCGGCGGCGAGCAGATGTACCAGGTGTTCCTGGGCGGCCGGATGGCGATGGTGGCGACCGGGCCCTGGCAGCTGCCGGACATCCTGGACGCCGAGGTGGACTACGACGTCGTACCGTTGCCGTCCTACAGCGGGCGGCCTGTGACGATCTCCGGCCCCGACACCTGGACCGTCTTCGACAACGGCTCGGCGCGCTCGCGGGCAGCCGTGGAGTTCGTCCAGTGGATGATGCGGCCGGAGCAGGACGCCCGGTGGGACATCCGGGCCGGGAGTCTGCCACTCGGTTCCGCGACGGAGCGGCGCCCGCAGTGGCGCGAGCACTCCCGACAGACCACGGGGCTCAGGGTGTTCACCGACACGCTGGACTCCGCCCGGGTCCGGCCCGTCCATGCCGCGTATCCGCAGATCTCCCAGGCGCTCGGCGAGGCGATCGTCTCCGTCCTGCTCGGCCGGGACTCCCCCGCCAAGGCGCTGCGCCGGTGTGCCGACAAGGCCGACGCGGCACTGCTCATCCCGCGCTGAACTCGCCGCATCCAGACCCCTCACGGATCCCTCGCTCGACCTGTGCTGATCCCGCGCTGTACCAAGGGAGGAAGGCCGCATGACATCACTGCCCCGCGCCATCACCCTCGCGCCACAGTCCCAGCCGCGGGCACCGGCCGCCGCACGGCGCGGTGCTCGGCGGCGTGCCCGGCGGGAGAAGATCACCGCCTGGGCGTTCATCGCCCCGTCGGTTCTCGTCATCCTGGGCCTGGGCATCGTCCCGGTGATCTGGTCGCTGCTGCTGTCGTTCCGCGCCGACGACCTGGTCACGCCGGGCCGCTGGGTGGGCCTCGACAACTACCGGGCGCTGGCCCAGGACCCCAACTTCCATACGGCGGTGGGCAATACGCTGCTGTACTCGGCGTTGTTCGTGCCGCTGAGCCTGCTCGGCGGGCTGGCGCTCGCGCTCGCCCTGAACCGGCGTATCCGTTTCATCGGCCTCTACCGGACCCTGCTCTTCATCCCGTTCGTGGTGTCCGCGGCGGCGCAGGGCGTGCTGTTCTCCTTCATCCTCGATCCGGAGTTCGGCGCGGCCAACTCGCTGCTGCACAAGTTCGGCATCTCGCCGCAGGGCTTCCTGACCGACCCCGACCAGGCCATCCATCTGCTGGTCCTGATCTCGCTGTGGAGCGGTGTCGGCTTCTGCGTGGTCGTCTATCTCGCCGCGCTGCAGGACGTACCGCGCGAACTCGTCGAGGCCGCCCGCATCGACGGGGCCGGCCGGTGGCGCGTACTGCGGCACATCACCCTCCCGGCGCTCACCCCGGTGACGGTCTTCCTGCTGCTGTGGCAGCTGATCACCGCGCTCCAGGTCTTCGACCTCGTGTACGTGACCACGAAGGGCGGCCCGCTCGGCTCGACCACCGTGATCGTGTACTTCGTCTGGCAGCAGGCGTTCCAGATGTTCACGGCCGGATACGGGGCCGCGGCCGCGTACGTCCTCGCGCTGGCCCTGCTGGTCGCCGGGGTGGCACTGCGTGTCACCCGGCGCCGGCAGGGGCGCGTCGCGGAAGGAGCCCTCCGATGAGCACCCGGTCGATGAGTGCGCTCAAGTGGAGCGCACGCGGGGCGAGTTCGCGCAGGGTTCCGCGCAGAGTGAGCCTCTGGCATCTGCTGCTCGCCCCGCTGGCGCTGGCGTTCGCGCTGCCGCTGGTGTGGCTGCTGCTGAGTTCGGTGATGACGAACGCGGAGATCAACCGGTTTCCGCCGTCGCTGTGGCCCGACGGCATCGATCTGGGCGGCTACCGGTATGTGCTGGGCAACGCGATGTTCCCGCGCTGGTTCGCGAACTCGCTGATCGTCGCGTCGGTCGCCGTGGTGTCGAATCTGCTGCTCGGATCGCTCGGCGGCTACGCGTTCGCGCGGATGCGGTTCGCGGGGTCGCGGGTGCTGCTCGGGCTGATGCTGGCGACCATGGTCGTCCCGTTCCAGCTGACGATGATCCCGACCTTCCTGGTGATGAAGTGGCTCGGTCTGATCGACACGCTGGGCGCGCTGATCGTGCCGTCGCTGGTGACGCCCTTCGCCGTGTTCCTGTTCCGGCAGTTCTTCCTGACGCTGCCGAGGGAGATCGAGGAGGCCGCCTGGATCGACGGGTGTTCGCGGCTGCGCGTGCTCTTCTCGATCGTCATGCCGCTGGCCCGGCCGGCCCTCGCGACGGTCGCGGTGCTGACGTTCCTGACCACGTGGAACGACCTGTCCTGGCCGCTGATCGCGATCAACCACGACACGCAGTACACGCTCCAGCTGGGCCTGACCACCTTCCAGGGGCAGCACCACGCACGGTGGTCCGCGGTGATGGCGGGCAACGTCATCACGGTGCTGCCGGTGCTGGTGGCGTTCCTGCTGGCACAGAAGACGTTCGTCCAGTCGCTCACGTCCAGCGGACTGAAGGGGTAGCCGCCTTGTCCCGTTCCTTCGACCTCCTGGTGATCGGGGACGTCAATCCCGATGTCGTGGTGGGTCCGGTGTCCCGCGCGATGGCCTTCGGCCAGCGTGAACAACTCGTCGAGCGGGGCGGGCTGGTCCTCGGCGGCTCTGCGGCGATCATGGCGTGCGGCGCGGCACGGCTGGGGCTGCGGGTGGCCTTCGCCGGGCGTGTGGGGGCCGATCCGGCGGGCGCGTTCGTCCGTGGAGCGCTCACCGACCGCGGCGTGGACGTCACTCACCTGACCACCGACCCTCAACTGCCCACGCCCTTAACGGTGGTGCTCAACGACAAGGACGGTGACCGGGCCATCCTCACCTCGCCCGGCTGTCTGACGGCGACGAGTGCGCGGGACGTGCCCGAGGCGCTGCTGTCCGATGCCCGGCACGTGCACGCGGCGTCCTTCTTCCTGATGCCCCGTCTGGCACGGTCCCTGGCAGCCGTGTTCGCCCGGGCGAGGTCCCACGGGGCGAGCACCTCGCTCGACACCAACGACGATCCCGACGGCAGGTGGGACCGCGAACCGCTCGACGCCGTACTGGAGTTCACCGACATCCTGCTGCCGAACGCCGCCGAGGCCCGCGCGCTCACCGGCGAGTCCCAACTGGGGTCGGCGGCGGCCGCGTTGGCGGGAGTCGTCCCGCTGGTCGTAGTCAAGGACGGCTCCGAGGGCGCCCTCGCCCATGACGGAGAACGGGTCAGACGCGTACCGGCCGTGCCGGTCGAGCCGATCGACACCGTGGGCGCCGGCGACAGCTTCGACGCCGGTTTCGTCACGGCGACCCTGCGCGGTCTTGACCTGTACTCATCGCTCACGCTCGCCGCCGCGTGCGGTTCGCTCTCGACCCGCGGCCACGGCGGTACGGCGGCGCAGCCGACGTGGCACGAGGCCTACGCCCACACCGACCTGGAGAGCCGCACATGACTGACGTAAAGATCGCCTTCGTGGGAGCAGGCAGCGTGGTGTTCACGCAGGGGCTGCTGGCCGACCTGTTCGCCTTCCCCGAGCTGGGGCACGCCCGGATCGCCCTGCACGACATCGACGAGGAACGGCTGGCCACCGCGGAGGGAGCCGCCCGCCACATCGCGGACGAGCGCGGCGCCAAACCGACGATCACCGCGCACCTCGACCGGCGCGCGGCCCTCGAAGGCGCCGACTTCGTCGTCAACACCGTCCAGGTCGGCATGAACGAGGCCACCCGCACGGACTTCGACGTCCCGGCCCGCTACGGAGTGCGCCAGACCATCGGCGACACGCTCGGTGTCGGCGGCATCTTCCGCGCCCTGCGCACCTTCCCGGTGCTGCGCGGCCTCGCCGAGGACATGGCCGAACTCTGCCCGGACGCCCAGCTGTTGAACTACACCAACCCGATGGCGATGAACGTCCTGTACCTTTCGCGGATCGCACCGGCCCTGCGCGTCACCGGTCTGTGCCACTCGGTGTACTGGACGATGCACGACCTCTCGGACCTGGTGGGCGTCCCCTTCGAGGACGTCTCCTATCTGGCCGCCGGCGTGAACCACCAGGCCTGGGTGCTGCGCTTCGAGCGCGACGGCCGCGACCTCCACCCGCTCCTCGACGCCGCGATCGCCAAGGACCCGGGGCTCCTGCGCCGCGTACGGGTCGACATGTACCGCAGGCTGGGCCACTACCCCACCGAGACGAGCGAGCACTCGGCCGAGTACGTCCCCTGGTATCTGCACCACGACACCGAGATCGAACGTCTCCGGCTGCCGGTGGGCGCGTACTTGGGAATCATCGAGGAGAACACCGCCGACTACGAGCGCACCCGCCGGGCCCTGCTCGCGGACACTCCGCTGCCCGTCGAGGGCACGATGGAGTACGCGCCCCAGGTGATCCACAGTGTCGTCACCGGGACCCCGCGCACGATCTACGGGAACGTCCCGAACCGCGGGCTCATCGACAACCTGCCCGCCGACTCCGTGGTCGAAGTGCCGTGCCTCGCCGACGCGTTGGGCGTCCAGCCGACCAGGGTCGGGTCACTGCCCCCGCAGTGCGCGGCGCTCAACAGCTCGTACGTCTCCGTCACCGACCTGGTCGTCCGCGCGGCCACGGACGGCGACCCGCGGCACATCCGCCATGCCGCGATGGCCGACCCCGCGACGGCGGCGGCCCTTCCGGTCGAGCGGATCTGGGACCTGTGCGACGACCTCGTACGGGCTCATCGGGAGCTGCTGCAGCCGGAGTTGAGGGAGGAACTGGGGCACTGACACCGGGCCCTGACCCGACCGGACCGGGTCACCGCTCCAGGAGGTCCAGGGCCTGTTCCCAGCGGAACTCCCGGTCCACCGGGCCGCCGAAGGCGTGTTCGCCGAACCGGACGCCCATCCCGCGCAGTCGCTTCAGACTGTCCTGGTACGCGGGGTGGGCCGTCAACGCCTGGCTCACACAGGGGAGTACGGAGATGGGCACTCCCATCCCGTACGCCTCGCAGAGCGTGCCCAGGGCGAGGGTGTCGGAGATCCCGGCCGCCCATTTGTTGATGGTGTTGAAGGTCGCGGGCGCCACGGTGACGGCGTCCGGGTCGGGGAACGGGCGCGGGTCGCCGGGAGAACGCCAGGCGGACCGGATCGGTCTGCCGGTCCGCGACTCGACCGCCGCGGTGTCGAAGAAGCCCGTCGCGATCGGGGTCGCGATGACCCCGACCTCCCAGTTCCGCTCCTGCGCCAGGGTGATCAACTCATCGACCCCCTCGGCGACTCCGGCGGCGCAGACGACGACGTACAGGAAGGGCTTCCGGGCCTGTTCAGTCACCCGGGAACCCTACTGAACGGGGAACGAATCCCCTCGCTCCGCGTCCGGACGCGGTCCGTGGATCCTGCGTTCCTTCTCCTCGATCGGTACGTCGTTGATGCCGGCCTCGCGCCGGGTCATCAGGCCGTGCTCGTCGAACTCCCACAGCTCGTTGCCGTAGGAGCGCCACCACTGGCCGTCGGTGTCGCGGCACTCGTACTGGAAGCGGACGGCGATGCGGTTGCCGTCGAAGGCCCAGAGGTCCTTGCGCAGGGCGTACTCCTGTTCGCGCTCCCATTTGTCGGTGAGCAGTTCCACGATCTGGGTGCGGCCGGTGACGAAGGTGTCGCGGTTGCGCCAGACCGAGTCCCGCGAGTAGGCGAGCGAGACCTTGTGGGGATCGCGGGTGTTCCAGGCGTCCTCGGCCGCCTGGACCTTCTGGGCCGCGGTCTCACGGGTGAAGGGCGGCAGGGGCGGGCGGTCGGTCATGACGGCTTCCTCTCGATGGCGGTGCGGCTCAAGTAAGTGGCGTCTCAAGGGAGTTGCGGCTCAATGGCGGTGCGACGAGCGGGAGAACGTGCGTTCTCCGCTACGGCTGCTAACGTAGAGAACGACGGTTCTCCCGTCAAGACGTCAAGGAGTGGGCCGGTACATGGACAGCGCGGTCGCCAGGGAACAGGCACTGGACGCGGCGGAAACCCTGTTCTACGGGCGGGGCATCCAGACCGTCGGCATGGACGACATCCGCGGCGCGTCGGGGGTCTCCCTCAAGCGGCTCTACCAGCTGTTTCCCGCCAAGGAGCAACTGGTCGTGGCCTACCTGGAGCGGCGCGACGTCCGCTGGCGGCAGCGGCTGGCCGACCATGTGGCCGGGCACGCGGATCCCGGGCTGCGCGTCCTCGCGGTCTTCGACTGGCTCGGCGAGTGGTTCCGCGAGCCCGACTTCCGGGGCTGCGCCTGGATCAACTCGTACGGGGAGCTCGGCGCGACGTCGGAACGGGTCACCGCCCAGGTCCGCGCCCACAAGCGGGCTTTCAAGGACTACCTGGCCGGCCTCGTGCGCGACGCCGGGCTGCCCCCGGACCTGGCCGAGCAGGTCTGTCTACTGGCGGAGGGGGCCATGGTCACCGCCGGGATCGAGCGGAGCGGCTCGAAGCCCGCCGAGCAGGCCGGGCGGGCGGCTCGGACGCTGGTGGAGGCGTACGGCGGGACCGTCGGCCATTGACCGACGTCCCGTCGGGCTGAGCCCTTCCCCTCCCCGGTCCGTGGCACGTTCCCGTGCGCGACAAATGAGTTGCCCCGGCGACTGCCCCGACGCCACCATCTGGCCATGACCACGACCGAAGCCCTTCTGCCGCCGACCTTCGCCACCGCTCGTCCGGTGCGGGTCCAGCAGCAGTCCGGCCGACCGCGGAGGCTCTCACCTCCACGGTCGTGACCGCCGCGCTCGTCGCGGGGCTCCTCGCGGGCTTTGGCATCGCCATCCCCGTGGGAGCGGTCGCGACCTATCTCGTCTCCCTCACCGCCCGTACGTCCCTGCGGATCGGCGTGTGCGCCGCGCTCGGCGTGGCGACTGCCGACGGGCTCTACGCCCTGGTCGCCGCGCTCGGCGGCTCCGCACTCGCCACCGCCCTCCAGCCCGTACTGGTCCCGCTGAGCCGGACCTCGGCACTCGTACTCGTCGCGCTCGCCGTACGAGGTGGAGTCACGGCATTCCGCCGATACCGCGAGCAGCGGCTCGCCACCCGCTCCGACCGGACGCCGGTGGGCCCCGGCCGCGCGTACCTGGCGCTCCTGGGCATCACGATGCTGAACCCCACCACCGTCGTGTACTTCACGGCGCTGGTCCTCGGCAGCAGTGCCGGTGCCGCCGCCGACCCCGTGGAACAGGGGGTGTTCGTCCTCGCCGCCTTCGCCGCGTCGGCCGGCTGGCAGCTGCTGCTCGCGGGCGGCGGCGCGCTGCTGGGCCGGGTGCTGACCGGTCGGCGGGGGCGGCTGGTGACGGCGCTGGTGTCCAGCGCCGTGATCCTGGCACTGGCCGTACGCATGCTGGTGGCGCCGTCGTGACGGACCGCGGCGTGCGCGCGAGGGATGAAATCCCTGGGGTCCCCGTGTTCAATCGGAAGTCGGCACGAGTCACACGAACGACGATCGATGGGATGGATGTCATGCCTCTCAAGGGTGAGTACGAGCCCAGCCCCACCCAGTGGGTACGCGACCAGGTCGAGTTGTACGAGAGCTCGAACGGAACCGAGGGAACGACGCTGATGGACACGGGGTTGCCCGTGATCGTGCTGACCACCCTGGGTGCCAAGAGCGGGAAGATCCGCAAGACACCGCTCATGCGCGTGGAGCACGACGGCACCTACGCCGCCGTCGCCTCGCTGGGCGGCGCTCCCAAGCACCCCGTCTGGTACCACAACGTCGTCGCCGACCCCCGCGTGGAACTCCAGGACGGCGGGACGCGCCAGGACATGACGGCACGGGAAGTGACCGGCGAGGAGAAGGCCCGATGGTGGGAGCGGGCGGTCGCGGCGTATCCGGCGTACGCCGACTACCAGAAGAAGACCGACCGCGACATTCCTGTCTTCGTGCTGGAGCCGGCCGCCGGGAAGTGAGCGGCGCGGGCACATGACCCAGGGCCGTACCGGGGCGCCGTCCCGGTACGGCCCGTCGTCCTGGGCCCGGCAGGGGCTCCGCGGCGGCTCCCGGAACTCGTTCGAAAAAAGTTGGCATGATTCCCGGACCGCCGGGCACCCGACGCTCAGGCCCCGCCGCGCTCCCCCGTCGTGGCGGGGCCGCCGACGTGTGCACCGGTGCTGGAGCCCACGTGCTCGGCCCGTGCGGCGCGGCGCGCGATGGCGGCGTCCGTCACGTCGAGGAAGATCTGGTCGGCCTCCGGGACCGTGTGGGCGACGGACCGCTTGATGCGCTCGGCGACCAGTTCGACCTCCTCACTGTCCAGGCCGGGGACCAGGTCGACCCGGGCGGCGACGAGGGCCGAGTCGGGGCCGAGCTGCATGGTCAGCAGGGACTCCACCGAGTCGATCTCGGGCTGGGCGTCCAGCAGTGCGCGGATACGGCGGCTCGACTCCACGTCCGCGGCCTGGCCGATCAGCTGGTCGCGTGCGTCACGGCCCAGCCGGTACGCCACGTAGACGAGCAGGGCCCCGATGGCGAGCGACGCCGACGCCTCCCAGACGATCCGGCCGGTGACCATGTGCAGGGCCATTCCGGCGATCGCGAGAGTCACTCCGAGCACGGCGGTGCCGTCCTCGGCGACGACGGTACGCAGGGCGGGGTCCCGGGCTCCGGCGGCGAGGCCGCCCTGTTCGTGCACCTGGTGGAGGGCCCGTAGCAGGGACGCGCCCTCGGCGAACAGGGCGACGACGAGGACGATCAGTCCGACCACATAGCCGTCGTGGGTCTCCGTGCTCCCGCTGCTGAGGGCGTCGAAGCCCTGGTAGAAGGAGAAGCAGCCGCCCATCACGAAGATCCCGACGGCGGCGAGCAGGGACCAGAAGAAGCGTTCCTTTCCGTAGCCGAACGGGTGCCTGCTGTCGGCGGGGCGTCGGCTGCGGCGCAGGGCGGCGAGGAGGAAGACCTCGTTCAGGCTGTCGGCCACGGAGTGCGCGGCCTCCGAGAGCAGCGCGGGGGATCCCGCGATCAGCCCGCCCACGGCCTTGGCCACGGCGATCACGAGGTTCGCGGCCAGCGCCACCAGCACGGTGACCCGGGTCCTGCGATCGGACGGTGTGGAGGGCTTGTGACTCATCTCGGCCGAATGCCCCTCGCACCGGCCCTCACACGGGGCGACAGCGGTTTTCGGGGAACCCTCCCCAGAGCACGTGCACGGAAGGAGCGAGGGATGAGCGACACCGAGGGCAACAGGGCGTACGGGAAGAAGTCCTTCAAGCGGTCCAGGAGCCACTTCGCGGACCGCGTCACGGCGGACGGCCGGGACGGCTGGCCGGTCGAGGCGGGCCGCTACCGCCTGGTCGTCAGCCGGGCGTGCCCGTGGGCGAGCCGCGCCGTCATCTCCCGGCGGCTGCTGGGGCTGGAGGACGCGCTGTCGATGGCGATCGCCGACCCGATCCAGGACGACCGCAGCTGGCGGTTCACCCTGGACCCCGGCGGCCGGGACCCCGTACTCGGCATCCGGTTTCTCGGCGAGGCGTACGAGGCCCGGGAGCCGGGCGCTCCGGGCGGCGTCAGCGTGCCCGCGCTCGTGGACGTGCCGACCGGCCGTCTGGTGACCAACGACTACCAGCGGCTCACCCTGGACCTCGCCACCGAGTGGACCGCCCTGCACCGGGAAGGGGCACCCGACCTCTACCCGGCGGACCTCCGCGACGAGATCGACGAGGTCATGGCGGAGGTGTACGAGGACGTCAACAACGGGGTGTACCGGGCCGGGTTCGCCACCGGTCAGAAGCAGTACGCGGCGGCCTGCGAGGGCGTGTTCCGGCGGCTGGAGCTGCTGTCGGAGCGGCTCGCGGGTCGGCGGTACCTGGTCGGGGACACGATCACCGAGGGGGACATCCGGCTGTTCACCACGCTGGTCCGCTTCGACGCCGTCTATCACGGCCACTTCAAGTGCAACCGCTGGAAGCTGGCCGAGGACCAGGTCCTGTGGGCGTACTCCCGTGACCTCTACCAGACGCCCGGATTCGGGGACACCGTCGACTTCGACCACATCAAGCGGCACTACTACGAGGTCCACACGGGCATCAACCCGACCGGCATCGTGCCGCTCGGGCCGGACCTGTCCGGCTGGCTCACCTCGCACGGCCGCGAGGAGCTGGGCGGGCGCCCCTTCGGGGACGGGAGTCCGCCGGGGCCCGTGCGCGAGGGCGAGGAGGTTCCGGCGGCGGGCCGGCCCTGAGCATCCGCCGGGTCTTTGCGTATGTGCCGCTGAACTGGACACTCGCCATGGTGAGTCCGGGAATGCGAACCGAAGGAGATCCAGGTGCAGAAGAAAAAGCTGCCACTCGTCTACAAGCCCCTCGGGTTCGTGCTCGGCTGGGCGAGCGGGGCCCTCGCCGGGATGGCGTTCCAGGCGACCTGGAAGGCGATACGCCACGAGGAGGACGCGCCCGACGCGCTGGACAAGGACCGCGGTTGGGGCGAGGTGCTGCTGGCCGCGGCCATCCAGGGCGCCCTCTTCGCGGTCGTCCGCAGCGCGGTGGACCGTACGGGGGCGACGGCCATCGAGCGGTCGACCGGAGTGTGGCCCTCCGGCGACAAGGGGGGCCGCGACTGACTCCCGTACCGTCCAGTACGGTTGGCCTCCACACAGTCGGCCCGGAGCCGGCCGGGAGTCAGGGGAGCGATCGTGAAGAACCAGATAGAGGTCGGCGACACCGTCTAGGACTTCGAGCTCCTCGACGAGACCGGGACCTCACGCAAGCTCTCCGAGCTGCTGGGCGAGGGGCCGGTCGTGCTGTTCTTCTATCCCGCGGCGATGACCGCCGGCTGCACCGCCGAGGCGTGCCACTTCCGCGATCTGGCCGCCGAGTTCACCGCCGCCGGGGCTCGTCCGGTGGGGATCAGCGGTGACACGGTCGAGCGTCAGCAGGAGTTCGCCGGGAAGCACACCCTCGGGTTCCCGCTGCTGTCCGACCCGGAGGGGCTGATCCGCGAGCGGTTCGGTGTGAAGCGGGGCTTCTCGCTGGCGCCCACGAAGCGGGTCACCTTCGTGATCGCCGAGGACCGGAAGGTACTGGAGGTCGTGCGCAGCGAGTTCAAGATGAGCGCGCACGCGGACCGCGCCCTGGCGGCCCTGCGCACGCACAACGGCTGAACCCGGAAGTCCCGTTCGCTCAACCCTGCCTGGGGCGATCACCCCTGGCAGGGACCTGTTCGGCTGAGGTCAGCCCTGCTTCGGGGCGGTGGTCCGGTTGGCACGCACGGTGAACGAGTGGCCGGCCGGGTCGGCGTATCCCCTCTCCTCGAACGGACCGGACGGGTCCTTGGCCTCCAGCGGCCGGCCGCCGAGCCCGATGACCTTGCGCTCGGCCGCGTCCAGGTCCTCGACGTGGAAGTCGATGTGGGCCTGCAGCGAGTTCTCTGGGCGCGGCCAGCTCGGCGGAGTGGCGTTCACGTCCCGCCGGAACGCGATCCGGAATCCGTCGGCTCCCTTGATCTCCACACGGTTCGCCGAGGCGTCCGTCTGTTCCGCGTCGAGGAACTCCTTGTAGAACGCGGCGAGTTTCTCGGGCTCGGCGCAGTCCAGCACCACGACGCCCGCCACTACCAGTGCCATGTCTCCTCCGTACGCCGACCGACCACGAGCGGCGCTCCGCCCACGGCTCCACGGTGACCGGGTACCCCGCCCGCGGAAATCAGTCGGCCGCGGGCCCAGGCCCCGGCCCGTCGGAGCGCGAGCGCGCTCATTCGGCCATGGAGGCCGACGAATCACCGAGGTCACGGAGTGGTGTAACGCAGGTCACGGTCAAGTCACCGAGGTCGCGGCATAGATCATTTACGATCAGGGCAGCCTCGTAGCGTGTAAATCGAGTCAACTTTCGTCTCGGGAAGCGCTGTTCGAGCCAGCGGGCGTCAATTTCGATGTCCGCCCACAGGGATGGGGGGGCCCTGTGAACCGTCTCAAGAGAGGACGCGAATGCCGCAGGACGTCAGGTTCGATCTCCCCTTCACCACCCCCGTCAGCGACCATCTCGAATTCGCCCGCGCCCGCCATCTGCGCTGGGTATGGGACAAGGGCCTGGTGCGCAGCCAGGCCGGGTTCGAGGAATACCGCTCCTGGGATCTGCCCCAGGCGGCCGCCCGCACCTACCCCCACGCTTCGGCCGACGACATGGTCGTCCTGATGAACTGGTTCTCGCTGGCCTTTCTTTTCGATGACCAGTTCGACTCAAGTAGGCCGGATCGCGCCGACCGGGTGGCGGAGGTCGCGCGGGAACTCATCGCCACTCCCCTGCGTCCGGCGGGCATCACCCCTCGTGTGGCATGCCCGATCACCATGGCCTGGGCGGAGGTCTGGGCCCACCTTTCGGATGGCATGTCTCTGACATGGCGTACGCGGTTCGCGGCTTCCTGGGGCCGATTCCTCGTGGCGCACACCGAGGAGGTCGACCTGGCCGCCCGCGGCCTGGCCGGCACGCTCGACCTTCAGGAGTACGCCGAGTTCCGCCGCCGTACGGTCGGCATCCACCACAGCATCGACGCCGGTGAGCGCAGCCGCGGCTTCGAGGTTCCCGCCGAGGTGCAGGCACATGCGCTGATGGAGAGAATGCGGGACCTGGCCGCCGACACCATCGGCTTCATGAACGACATCCATTCCTTCGAGCGCGAGAAACGACGAGGGGACGGCCACAACCTGATAGCCGTCCTGCACCGCGAGCGCCGCTGCGGCTGGAAGGAGGCCGCCGACGAGGCGGTCAGGATGACCACGGACAGCCTTGCCGGGTACCTCGAACTGGAGGCGCAGGTACCGCAGATGTGCGACGAACTCGGCCTGGACGACGACGACCGCGAGAAGGTCCGGATGGGCGTCGAGGCCATCCAGCACTGGATAAACGGCAACTACGAGTGGGCCCTGACCTCGGGCCGCTACGCCGCGGACAAGGAATCCCCGGCCGCCAAGGCCGAGTTGGCGGGCAAGGGCTCACTGGACGACCTCCTGGCAGTCTGAACGCGGCAGCCGAACGCGGTTCCCCGCACCCCGGAAGGGGCGCGGGGAACCGCGCGAGAGCCGCAGCAGCCCCCACCCGGCGGAGCGCCTACGCCGCGAACTTGACCGGAAGCCGGTTGAGTTTCGCCTCCCACGTGGAGGCCGTGGAGGTGAGCTCGTCCGGTGTCACCGCGAGCCGCAGCCCCGGCAGCCGGTGCAGCAGGACGTCGACGGCCGTCTCGATGATGGCCTGGCCGATGTTCTGCCCGGGGCACTCGTGCGGCCCCCCGCTGAACGCGAGGTGCGACTGGTTGCCGTGCACGGAGATACCGACGTCGGGCCGGATCTCCGGGTCCACGTTGCCGGCGGTCAGGCCGAGCACCAGCAGGTCGCCCTCCTGCACGTGATGCCCGCCGAGTTCGAGGTCGGCGGTCGCGAACCGACCCGGCAGGACGGCCAGCGGCGGGGTGTTCCACATGACCTCCTCGACGACGGAGGAGATGTTCAGCTGCCCGCTGACCAGACCGGAGAGCCGGTTGGTGTCGGTGAGCACCAGCTGGAGCACCCGGGCCAGCAGATTGCTGGTGGTGGCGTGGGCGGTGATCAGCACCAGCCGCAGATGGTTGAGGATCTCGTCGTCGTCGAGCTCTGCGTGGTGCTCCAGCAGCCCGGTGGTGAAGTCGGAGCCCGGTTCCACCCGCTTGCGCTCGGCCAGTTCACCGAGGATCTGCATGATGCGGTCGTTGTGTACGAGGGCGTCCGCGCCGCCCTTCATCACCTGGGCGCAGGACTCGGCCAGCTGCCGCCCCTCCCCTTCCGCGAGCCCGAACACCCTGGTCAGTACGAGCATCGGCAGGTACTCGGAGTACTCGGCCACCAGGTCGGCACTGCCTGCCCCGGCGAACCCGTCGATCAGTTTGTTCGCGAAGTGTGTGACATGGCGGCGGATGCCGCGGCTCGCGACGGCCTGGAGGTTGTCCGTGACCGCACCGCGCAGTCTGCGGTGCGGTTCGCCGTCCTGGGAGACGCAGTCGGGCCGCCACCCGAGCATAGGAATCAGTGGCGAGGTGCTCTCGACGCGCCCGTCCTTCCAGTCCCGCCAGATCCGCGAATCCCGGCTGAACTGACGGGGGTTGTCGAGTACCCGCCGGTTCTCCCGGTAGCCGAGGACCAGCCACGCCGGGATGTCGCCCTCCAGCAGTACCGGCGCGACGGGCCCGTGCTGCTTGCGCAGCCGCGAGTAGATACCGATCGGGTCGGTCGCCGCGTCGGGCCCGTAGAGACGGGTGAGTCCGTCTCCCCCGCCGTGCGCGACCGGGCAGCCGCGCGGGGCGTCGGGACCGTTCGAGGGCTGGTCGGTCATCGGGACTCCAGAGCGACTGCGGAGCGTTCCTTGAGATGGCGTATCAGCGTGATGAGCACATCACGGCTGGAGGCCCGGTCGCGGGCGTCGCAGGCCACGATCGGGGTGTGCGGGGAGATGTCCAGGGCGTCGCGGATCTCCTCGACCGGATGGTCCTTCGAGTCGGGGAAGACGTTGAGGGCGATCACGAACGGGACGTTCTGCCGCTCCATCTCCTCGATCGCCCGGAAGCTGGAGGCCAGTCGACGCGTGTCGACCAGGACCACGGCCCCGAGCGCGCCCTTGAACAGCCCGTTCCACAGGAACCAGAACCGCTCCTGGCCGGGCGTGCCGAACAGGTACAGCACCAGCTGGTCGTTGATGCCGATCTTGCCGAAGTCGAGGCTGACGGTGGTCTCCTGCTTGTCCGCCACCCCGATCAGGTTGTCGACGTCGGCGCTGGCCTGGGTCAGCGTCTCCTCGGTGGTGAGCGGCTTGATGTCGCTGACCGAACGGACCATGGTGGTCTTACCGGTGCCGAAACCGCCGGCGATCATCACCTTCACCGAGCGGGCGCCGGCCGGCAGGGTGCCGTCGGCCGAGTACCGGTCGGGATGGTCAAAGCCTTTCAAGTCCACTGAGTACCTCCTCAAGGAGCGCGAGGTCTGGCCCGCGACCGGCGCCTGACGCCGGGATGGGGTGGCGGGCTTCAACGCGGCCTGCGTCCAGCAGATCGGCCAAGAGCACCGCGAGAATGTTGAAGGGCAATCCGAGATGGGCACCGAGTTCGGCCACCGACAGCGGATCGCGGCAGCGCCGGAGGATCTCCTCGTGCTCGTGCTGCAGACCGGGGACGGCCGCGGCACGGGAGGTGATGAGGGTCGCCACGTCAAGGCTCGACGCCGAACCGCCCGGTCCGCTGCGACCGCCCGTGAGGACGTAGTAGCGCTCGAGACCGGACGGGTCCGTGGGTCGGCGGGGACCACTCATCCAGAGTGCTCCTCCAGGCGCGGAGTGGTGCCGAGGAGCTCACCCATCCTGCGGGCCAGGTCCCTCATCTGGTGACCGAGCAGGCCCTGGTCGAGCCCCTCCCTGGCGAGGACTCCGAGGTACGTCTCCACGCCGGCGCGAACCACGAAGAGGTGACCGCCGTCGACCTCGATCATCGCGAGGCGCAGTTGCCCGGCGTATTTGGGGAACTGCTCGGCCACGGGCTGGGCCAGCGCCTGCAGGCCCGCCACCACGGCTGCGAAACGGTCCACGTCGTCGGGGTCGTCGGCGCCGTAGGAGGTGATGGCCTTGCCGTCGCTGGAGGCCACGAGGGCGAAGCGGATCTCCTGGATGCTCTCCACCAGATCGCGGAGCGCCCAGCTCACGTCGGTTCCCTGTTGCGTCATGTGGACTAGTCGCTCTCTTCAGTGCGGTGCTCTGTGGACTCACGTCCGGTGGTCGGCTCGGGTCCGGCAGCCGGCTCACGCCCGGCGGTCGGCTCACGTCCGGCCGTGGCGAAGGCGGCCAGGCCGGTGAAGGACTCGTCCGGGGGCACCGCGTGCGAGGCGGTGGATCCTTCCTCCCGTACGGCCGACCTGGGCCTCTCGGACTCGGCTCGCCTGCGGCGCCTGGGCAGACCGCCGGGCGTGGTGTCCCCGGTCTCCTCCGGCTCCTCGGCCTGAACCGGTTCCTCGGCCGCGGCCGAACCGGTGCCCGGCGCGGCGGAGACCTCAGCGGCGGGAGCCGGTGCCGTGGCGGCGGCGGGCAGCTGGCTGAAGTACTTGTGAGGTACCACGATGACCACCGAGGTGCCGAGCCACGGGGAGTCCGCGAAGGTGACCCTGATGCCGTACCGGCGGGCCAGGGCTCCCACCACGCGCAGACCGAGGTGGGCGTCCTCGGACACCCCGCCGAGGCCGGGGCCGGGGGCCACGCCCTCCAGCGACTGCAGGGCCTCCTGCTTCTTCTCCTCGTTGAGGCCCTTGCCGGAGTCCTGGATCTCGATGCCGACGCCGTTGGGCACCTCCTTGCCGGAAACGATCACCGGCTCGGTGGGCGGGGAGTAGCGCGCCGCGTTGTCCAGCAGGTGGGCGAAGACCAGCGTGAGGTGGTCCACCATCCCGCCGTCGACGCCGAGTTCGGGCAGGTGCTGGACCTGGACGCGGTCGAAGTCCTTGATCCGGCCGATGCCGCCGCGCACCACACTGAGCAGCCGCTGCGACTCCTGCCACTGTCGGCCGGGCCGGTCCGAGCCGCCGAGCACACCGATGCTCGCGGCCAGCGAGTCGGCGGGGCCGAGCTGCTGGTCGAGCTCCATCAGGCCCTGGGCGACGGAGGGCAGCCTGCCGTGTTCGCCCTGCATCTCGTGGAGCCGGCCGCGCAGCTTGCTGGTCAGCACGTGGATACGGCTGCCGATGCTGATGACGGCCTGCTCGGCGGACGTGGAGCGGTTGAACTCCTGCTCCACGCCGATGAGCGCGGTCCTGAGCACCTTGCGCAGTTGGGCCTGCAGATCGGCGCCGACCTCGGCGCACTGGTTGACGGAGGGCAGGACGTCGTCAATGGCGTCACCGGCCCGCAACCGCTCCAGCGCCTCGGGCAGTTGCTGGTCGGCGAGCAGGGCGACGGCCGCGAGCTGCCGGTCGAGCTGCTCCTGCCAGGCCTGCGTCTGCTCGGCGATCCGCGCGTCGTAGGCCTTGGCCTGCTCGGCCAACTGGGCGTCGTACGTGGCGCGTTCGGCGGCGTACTTGCGCTCAAGACCGGCCACGTGCTGCTGCCACTGCTGGGAGTGTTCGGCCTGTGCGTTCCTGAACTCGCCGGCACTGCGGCGCATCTGAAGCTGGGAGCGGACAAGAAGCCGTACGGAGATGGCGCTCGCAGCCGTCGCCGCGACCCCGGAGACTATCGCGGGTATCTGGGTCGAGTCGGGTCCGGCGACCGCGGCGGCGACGGTTCCAGCGCCCAGGGCCAGTGGCATCAGCCACCAGCTGTACCAGGCGGCCGGTGCCCGCGCCTCCGGTGGCGGAGTGGCAAGTTCCATCTGCATCCTTCGAAGCAACACGATCGAACAGGGGAGAGAAAGCTCGGGGCAGCACTCGTCGCGCGGTGATCCACCCCGCGACGGGCATGCGTGGACAGCGAGCGACAACCGATTGCTGTCGCGTCAACTCGCCGCGCCTCAGGGAACCTTATCGGGTTTGATCTACCTCGGATCAACCTCACCGGCCCACTTCTGTGAAGCTTTGGCAAGGCTCCGGCCAGCTCAAATCAGTCGACAAATCCCTTTACTCATCGCCCACCCATCACCCACGCATCGCCGCGCATACCGGGCGGTGTGACGAAAACGGTGGGTACGACATGGATCGCGTGGGCATGCATGTCATGATCACACCATCAAGTTGATCTTGAGGAGAGTCACCGATGAGCGGCGTATCAGGTCCTCCCGCCGCGGCACCGACCGCGCCCGGCCGCCTGCCCTTGATCGGACACGGATACCAACTGGCCAGACGTCCGCTGGAGTTCATGAACGCGCTGCGCGAACAGGGCAGCGTCGTGAAGATCCTGATGGGCCCCACCGCCGCCTATGTGGTCACCGACCCGGCCGTCACCCGCCGCGTGCTGGTGACGGAGGTCGACGCGTTCGCAAAGGGCGGCAAGATCATCGACGCGCTGCGGGTGTTCTTCGGCGACGGCCTCGCCACGATCGCCGACGGCGACCTGCACATGAAGCACCGGCGCCTGATGCAGCCCATGTTCAACAAGTCGCACGTCGCCACCCGTGGCGACGTCATGATCAGCCACGTACGAACGGCGACCGAGGCGTGGGCGGAGGGGGTCGCGCGTGACACGTACGAGGACATGAACGACCTGACGCTGTCGACCTTCCTCGTGGCCCTCTTCGGTTCGGGCCTGCCGGGACATGTCGAGCAGGAGTTCCAGGGACTCATGCCGGAGATCATGCGGGGCACGATCCGGCAGACCATCCTGCCCGGTTGGGTGACGAAGCTGCCCCTGCCCGCGAACCGCGCGCACGAGCGGCGGGTGGCTCGGCTTCGGACCCTCATCGACCAGGCCATCGACCACCACCGGGCCCAGCTGGCGTCCGCGGAGCAGCCCGCGCCGCCACCGGGCTGCCCAGCCCATCAGAACGGCGCGCGGGCCGAGGACACAGCGTCGCAGGCCGGTCTCTTCTCCACCCTCCTCACGACCGACGACCCCGAGACGGGCCCCCTGTCCCGCCAACAGCTCCAGGACGAGGCGATCACCCTCCTCACGGGCGCGATCGAGACCACCGGGACGACCCTGGCCTGGACCCTGTACGAGATCAGCCGCAACCCGGGGATCGAGCGGAAACTGCACGCCGAACTCGACGCCGTCTGCGGCGGACGCCCGCTGCGCCAGGAGGACCTGGGCTCCCTGCCGTACATGCGCAGTGTCCTCAAGGAGGCCATGCGCATGTACGGACCCGCCTGGCTCGTCACGCGGATCACCACCCGCCCGGTCGTCCTCGACGGAGTCACGATCCCCGAGGGCGCGGACGTCGTGTACAGCCCGTACGTCCACCAGCACGACCCCGAGGTCTATGCGGATCCGGCGGCCTTCGACCCGGGCCGTTGGGAGCCCGAGCGCGCCAAGAGCATCGGCCGCTCCTCGTTCCTCGCCTTCGGGGACGGCCGGCGCAAGTGCATCGGCGAGGAGTTCGCCTGGACCGAACTCCTCATCGTCCTGGCCACCGTCGTCCAGCGCTGGCGGCTGACCCTCACGTCCGCTCCCCCGCGCCCCCAGGCCATCGTCACGGTCAAACCCGACAAGCTCTCGATGACACCGCGGTCGCGGGTCCCGACGAAGGCCCAGGAGCAGGAGGAGCAACCCGCCCCTTCCTGAGAACGGTCACCTCCCGGTGAGGCGCTCCCGGCGCTCGGTGTCCATGACCCCGAGGCCGGGCCCGGGAGCGAGCGCGAGTACGCCGACCTTGCCCAGGTGGGCGTTGTTCTGGACCAGGCGGGCCGCCTCGGCCGTGTCGGAGAGGGGGTAGGTCTCGGTGAGGGCGGGGGTGAGGTGGCCGAGGTCGAGGAGGCGGCCCACGGCGGCCTGTTCGTGGAGGTTGGAGCCGTGGCTGCCGATGATCCGCTTGAGGCGCATCCAGAGGTACCGGTTGTCGAACTCGTGCTGGTAGCCGGTGCTGGAGCCGCACGTCACCACCGCCCCGCCGCGCCGGACGACGAAGACGGAGACGCCGAAGGTGGCCCGGCCGACATGCTCGAAGACGATGTGCGGGTCCTCCCCGGTCGCGGCCCGGATCAGCTTGCCGAGCCGTTTGCCGACCACGGCGGGATCGGCGGGCGGCTCGTTGCCGCTGAGGCCGATCTCCTCCCGGTTGATCACGTGGTGGCAGCCCAGCCGCCGGGCGTACTCCGCCTTCTGCTCGCTGCTGACGACGCCGACGGCTATCCCCCCGCCGTTGCGCACGAGTTGGACCGCGTACGCGCCGAGGCCGCCCGCCGCTCCCCAGATCAGCACCACGTCGCCCTGGGTCATCCGGGCGCCCCGTTCACTGACCAGCATGCGGTACGCCGTGCCCGCGCACAGTGGGTTCGAGGCCGCCTCCTCCCAGGTCAAGTGAGCGGGTTTGGGGAGGAGTTGGCTGGTCCTGGCGACGGCGTAGTGGGCCAGTCCTCCGTAGTTGGTCTCGAAGCCCCACGCCAGCATGCCCGTGCCCAGCATGCCGTCGGCGTGGGTCGCCGGGTCCTCCTCGTCGACGTACACGGGGCTCACCACGACGTGGTCGCCGACCCGCCATCTGCGTACACCCGAACCCGCGCGGACGACGACGCCGGAGGCGTCCGAGCCGATGACGTGGAAGGGCTGGTCGTGCCGGGCCGCCCAGCGGTCCTGGCGGCCGAAGTGCTTCAGGAAGGTGAAGGTCGGGATGGGTTCGAACATCGCCGACCAGACGGTGTTGTAGTTGATGCCACTGGCCATGACGGCCACCAGCACCTCGTTCGGGGCGAGTTCGGGCATCGGCACCGCGCCGATGTGGATGGATTTCCGTACGTCCTTGTCGGCGACTCCGGTGAAGCTGTCGACGTCCTCCGCGCGCAGGTGGGCGGCGGTGAAGCGGTCGGGTGGGGACAGGCGCTCCAGTTCGTCGCGGGCGGCTCCCGCGACGACGGCCTCGGCCAGGGCATCCATGGTGGTTCCTCCTTGAGGGGGTCGGCTCGGGCCAGGGCCTGTCCGTCGGACAGGCCCTGGGGGTCAGCTCAGGCCGAGGCCCGCCGCGAGCATGGGCCAGGACGCCTTGAACTCCTGTCGCCAGTACGGCCACGCGTGTGCTCCGCCGTTGTAGAAGTGCACCTGGGCCGGGACGCCCAGGGCACCCAGCCGTTCGGTGAACCTGTGCGCCTGGGACCAGAGCGCGCCTTCGAGTACCGCGCCTTCGAGGTTGTCGAGGTCGCCGCCCGCCAGGCCGCTGCCCTGGGAGATGTACAGCTTCGTGCCCTTGAGGCCGGCGGCCTGCGCGGAGGGGTTGTGGCGGTTCCAGTTGTCCCGGTTGAGCAGCGGGCTGCCCCAGAGGGTCAGCGGCAGCAGTTGCTCCCGGGCGACGATCGCGTTGAGCACGGTCGGCATGCCGAAGGCGGTGGTGTCGAGGATCCCGCTGTACGAGGCGGCCGCCGTGAAGGTCCCGGGGTGCCGTGCGGCGAAGGCCAGGGCGCCGTAGCCGCCGGTGGAGACACCGGCGACGGCACGCTTCGTCCCCGCCCGGAACTTCTGCTGCAACAGCCCCATCAACTCGTCGACCTGGAACGTCTCGTAGTCCGCGCCGGCGCTGCCGTAGTTCCACCAGTCGGTGGGGATGCCGGTGGGGCCGGACGACGGCATGACGGTGATGACGTCCTGGCCGGCGAGGAAGTCGACGACGTCCGTCTCCCTCGTCCAGGACGTGTAGTCGTCGTGCGCGCCCTGGAGCAGATAGAGCACGGGCCAGGTGCGGTCGGGCTGCGCGGCGTACCCGGTCGGCAGGACCACCCGGACGGGCAGGGACGCCCCCACCGCCGGGGAGGCGACCGTGAGGTCGACGGTTCGGGCGTCGAGCCACTTCTCGGCGACGACCGTGGCGCCCGCTGCCACCGCGGCGGCGGGAGCGGCCGTCTCGGGAGCGGCCATCGCGGGTGGGGCGGCCGTGGCGGGTGGGGCGTTGAGCGCCACTCCCGTACCGAGCAGCGCCGTCGTCACCGCGAGCGCGGCTGATCTCCGCTTACGAGTCATGGGGCAAGTCCCTTCAGGAGTCCCGCAGATCGCGTGTCAGCAGTGCGGCCAGTGTGTCGACGACCGGGGGGTCGAGGAGCGACAGATGGTGGCCGGGCAACGGGACGACGGTCAGGTCGGTGCAGTGCGCGTCCCAGCCGAGCGTCGCGTCGCCGCGTTCGTAACGGGGGTCGTGGACGGTGTGCGGGGCGGTCTCGCTCGCCCGGTAGAGCAGGGTGCGGCCCGCGTACCGGCCGGGCCGGTGGCGCTCACCGCTGCGCAGGTCCAGGTAGGAGCTCCGCTGGTGTTCGAGGACCGCTTCCGGCAGGTCGACGGTGTCTCGCAGCACCTTGATGACGAGGTCGATCCGTCCCGCGTCGTCGAGCCCGGCGAGTTCCTCGTACGGCAGGTCGAGCGCGGTGCCGTAGGTGCGTTCCACGTACGCGGCGAAGTCCCGGAAGTGCCGCAGGGCCAGGTCGGTCGTGGTGAGGCGGGTGGGCAGGGGCAGGACCGAGTCGAGCAGGACTAGGGCGGGGACCCTGCCGTGCGGGCCGAGAAGCCGGACCGCCTCCTGCGCCACCAGCCCGCCGTAGGACCAACCACCAAGGATCCAGGGGCCTTTGGGCAACTCCTCTCGTATCCTCCGGGCGAACTCCTCGGCCCGTCCCGGCACGTCGTCGGGGTCGGGCTGCCGGTCGAAGCCGTACACCGGGCGGTCGCCGTCGAGGCGTTGGGCCAGTCGGGCGTAGACATCGGCGGATCCGCCCGCGGCGTGGGCCAGGAAGAGGGGGGTGCCGGGGCCGGTTCCCGGGAACGCGCGGAGAGGGGTCGGGGCGTCGGGCCGGGGCGCGGTCTCTCCTCGTGCGGGCGTGTCGGCGGCGGAACCGACCGCCGTCCCGCGCTCGTTCGGATCGCCGGGCGTCGCCTGCCGTCCCTGGTCACCGACCGTGTCCGCCTCTCCCCCTGTCTCCAGCAGCTCGGCCACGGCCCTCAGCGTCCCGCGTCTGAGCAGGACCCCCGGCTCTACCTCGACGCCGAACTCCCGCTCCACCGCGGCCTTTATCCGCACCGCCGTGAGGGAGTCCAGTCCGAGGTCGGTCAACGGGGTGTCGGGGTCGAGGCGTTCGGGGCTGTAGCCCATGACCGCTGCCACGCACAGCCGAAGCCGTTCGAGGGGACCTGCGGCCGGGTCGAGAGGCTCCGCTCTGGGCGGTTCCTCGGACGGCTCCTCCCCCGCCCAGAAGCGGCGGTGCCGCCAGCGGGGCGGCGGGACGTCCACGATGCGGCCCTCGGGGTGCAGGCCCTCCCGCGGCTGGGCCACCCGTACGCCGTGGACGAGCAGCGTGGCCAGCGACGTACGGAAGGTGAGCGCGTCGTCGGTGTCGCGCCGCAGCGTGGGAACGATCAGCGCGTCCCCGGCGCCGGCGTCGCGCAGGGTGTCGGTCAGCGGATGCAACTGCGTGGCGTGCGGGGCGACTTCGACGAAGACGCGGTGGCCGTCCTCGGCGGCGGCGCGCACCGCCTGTGCGAACCGGACGGGGTTGCGCAGGTTGGCCGCCCAGTACTCCGTGTCGCAGGGCACGGTCTCGCGGGGATCGCCGAGCGCGGTGGAGTAGCGGCGGCAGCGGGGGGCGGAGTGCCTTACCTCGCCCAGTTCCCACGCGAACTCCGGGAGCAGCGGCTCGACTTCGGGCGAGTGGCCCGCTCCCGACACGCCCAGCGAACGGGCGAAGCCGCCGTTCTCGGTCACCCGGGCGACCAGCCCGGCCACGTCCTCGGCCGAGCCCGTGACCACACTCTGCCTGGGCGAGGAGTGCACGGCCACTTCCAGTGTGCCGAACTCCCTTGTCAGCAACGGAATTTCGGACGCGGGCAGCTCCACGACCGCCATGGCTCCGCCGGTCAGCCGGTCCAGCAGCCGGGAGCGTACGGCGACGATCCGGGCGCCGGTGGCCTGGTCCAGCGCGCCCGACACGACGGCCGCCGCGATCTCGCCCAGGGAGTGGCCGATGACGGCATCGGGTTCGACGCCGTACGAGCGCCACAGTTCGGCGAGGGCGACCTGGATGCCGTAGAGCACGGGCATGACGGTCGCGGGGGTCGAGAGGTCGGCGTCGGGCCCGAGTCCGGCGCGCAGGGAGAGCCCCGCGTGGTAGCGCACCAGGGGTTCCAGCCGGTCGACGGCGGCGGCGAACACCGGTTCCGTCGCGAGGAGTTGGCTGCCCATGCCGGGCCACTGCGAGCCGTAGCCGGAGAAGACCCACACCATGGGTCCGGGCCCGCCCGGCCTGCCTTCCCCCATGACCAGCCGCGGGGAGGGGTCGCCCACCGCGAGGCGGCCGAGTGCGGTGAGGGTCTCGGTGCGGTCGCGGGTGACGAGAGCCGCGCGATGGCGGCCACGGCCGGTGCGCCCCGCGAGGGTGCGGGCGAGGTCGGCGTCACGTACGCGCCGGCCGTCGGAGGTGCCCAGCCAGCCCGCCAACTCGCCCGCATGAGCGCGTACACGGTCCTTGGTCGGGCCGTCGAGCAGGAGCAGCGCGGGGCGCCCGGCTGGAGCCTTCGCCCTGGCTGCCGGGCGGTGTTCGGCGAGGACGACATGGGCGTTCGTACCGCCGAAGCCGAAGGCCGAGACGCCCGCGGTGGCCGTGCCCGAGTAGCGGGGCCAAGGTTCGGGCGAGCCGACCACACGCAGGCCGAGCGCGTCGAGGTCGGCGTGCGGGCCGGGGCGGGTGAAGTGCAGGTGGGCGGGGATCTCGCCGTGGTGCAGGGCGAGCACGGTCTTGATCAGGCCCGCGATACCGGCGGCCGCTTCCAGGTGGCCGAGGTTCGTCTTGGCGGAGCCGATCAGGAGTGGCTGGTCCAGGGAGCGGTCGCGGCCGAGCACGGCGCCGAGGGCGCTCGCCTCGATGGGGTCGCCGAGGGCGGTGCCCGTGCCGTGCGCCTCCACGTAGTCCACGGTCGCCGGGGCGGTGTGCGCCTCGGCCAGGAGGGCGCACTGGGCTTCGGCGTTGGGGGCGGTCAGCCCGTTGGAGCGGCCGTCGGAGTTGACGGCCGTCGCGTGGATCACCGCCAGGACGCGGTCGCCGTCGCGTTCGGCGTCCGTGAGCCGTTTCAGTACGACGGCTCCGCAGCCCTCGCCGCGTACGATCCCGTCGGCCGCCGCGTCGAAGGCCTTGCAGCGGCCGTCCGGGGCGAGGGCGCCGGCGCGCTGGAAGCCGAGGGTGACGGCGGGGGTCAGCAGCAGGTTCACGCCTGCGGCGAGCGCCGTGTCGCTCTCGCCCGTCACCAGGCTGCGTACGGCGTGGTGCACCGCGACCAGCGACGACGAGCACGCCGTGTCGACGGCGAGACTTGGGCCGCGCAGGTCGAGGGCGTACGACAGGCGGCCCGCGGCGATGCTCATGGACGCGCCGGTGGCGGTCCAGGCGTCCACGGCGTGGAGGTCGGCGGTCGTGAGGTGCGCGTACTCGTTGCCGCTGATGCCCACGAAGACACCGGTGCGGGTGCCCGCGAGTGTGGGCACGGCGAGGGCCGCGTGGTCGAGGGCCTCCCTGGTGACTTCGAGGAGCATGCGGTGCTGGGGGTCCATGGCGGTCGCCTCGTGGGCGGGGATGCCGAAGAACTCGGCGTCGAAGCCGGCGATGTCGTCGAGTCCGCCGAGGAAGGCGCCGTGCCGGGTGACGTCGTCCGGCAGCCGCTGCGGATCCCGTACGAAGGGGTCCCAGCGGCCGGGCGGAAGCATGCCGACGGCGTCGCGGCCTTCGGTGAGGAGCCGCCAGTAGGCGTCGGGGGACGTGACTCCGCCGGGGAAGCGGCAGCCGAGGCCGACCACGGCGACGGGGATCGGTGCGGTGTGGAGAGTCCCGGGCGTCTGTGGTTGATCGCGCCCACGCGGCGGCGGGGCCGTATGTGTCACCGCCTCGCGCCCCTGATGGGGCGCGGTCTCCCTCAGCCGTCTCACCAGTGCGTCGATCGTCGGTGCCTCCCACAGCAGCGTGTCCGGCAGGCGTCTCCCGGCCAGTTCGCTCAGTTCGGCGGTCAGCGCCACCGCGTCTCGGGAGGTGAGTCCCACCTCCGCCAGCGGCCTGTCGTCGGGGAGCTGGCCCGAGCTGACCCCGTACCACTCCTGGAGCCGCCCGGCGACCAGCTCGCGGATCTCCCTGCGTGACACGTTCATCGCGGCCCGAACCCGCCGTCGAGGAAGCGCGCCCGGGCTGCCCCTCGGGACACCTTGCCGCTGCTCGTGCGGGGGACGGAGCCCGGCGGTACGAGCCGCAGTGAGCCGAGGCGCAGTCCGTGACGGGCGGAGATCGCGGCGCGCACCGCCCGTTCGGCGCTCCGTGTGTCCTCCGGCGTCGGATCGACGTCGCGCCGGTGCTCCGCGACCACGACGAGATCCTCGCCCGCCTCGTCCGCCCGGGTCACTCCGAACGCGGCGAGGTGGTCCCGGCGGATCAGGGCCACGGCCGTCTGTACGGTCTCCTCGATGTCCTGGGGGTAGTGGTTGCGCCCGTCCACGATGAGTACGTCCTTGAGGCGGCCGGTGACGAGAAGCCGCCCGTCGTGCAGCGCGCCGAGGTCACCGGTGCGCAGCCAGTCCTCGGCGGCGCCGAAGCCGAAGGTCTCGGCGGTGAGTCCGGCGCGCTTCCAGTAGCCGAGTCCGATGTTGGGGCCGCGCAACTGGATCTCGCCGACCAGCCCTTGCGGCAGTACCGCACCGTCGCGGCCGACGATCCGCAGCTCCTGCCCGACGGGCGTCCCGCACGGGACGAGCACGGCCGCCTCCTCGTCCGACGTCTCCTCGATCCGCCCCTCCGTGAGCGCGTCGGCGTCGCAGTGGACGGCCGAGGACGGTTCGTCCCGGGAGCTCGCCGTCACGAACACGGTGGCCTCGGCCAGGCCGTACGCGGGACAGTGCGCGGCCGGGTCGAGCCCGGCGGGGGCGAACGTCGCGTGGAAGCGGTCCACCGTGCCGGCGCGCACCGGTTCGCTGCCGTTGATGAGCACCCGTACGCGGTCCAGCCGGAGTTCGTCGACGAGCGCGGGGGCGGTGCGGGCCACGCAGTAGTCGTACGCGAAGTTCGGGGCGGCGCTGACGGTGCCCTCGTACGAGCCGAGGAGGCGCAGCCAGCGGGCGGGGTCCTGGAGGAAGGCCGAGGGGTCCATGAGGACGGACGGGAAACCGCCCACGACGGGCGCGGCGATGCTGAGGACGAGGCCCATGTCGTGGAAGAGGGGCAGCCAGCCGACCGAGGTGGCGGCGTCCGGGTCGGCGATGAACGCGTCGATGGCCTGCCGGGCGTTGGCGACGACGTTGGCGTGGCTGATCATCACGCCGGCCGGGCTGCGGGTGGAGCCGGAGGTGTACTGGAGGTACGCGATGTCGTCCGGCTCGGGGGCCGCCGGGGGGTCGCCCGTGTCGATGAATCCGCCGCGCTGGACGGGGAGTTGGTCGATGGGAACCACCGGGACCTGCGGCAGACCGCGCCCGCGGATGAACTCGCCGGTCGCGTGGGCCGTTGCGGAGTCGCTGAGCAGACAGGCCGGTTCGCAGTCGGCCAGGACGGCCGCCAGCCTCCCTTCGTGGCCGGGGAGTTGGGGCCCGAAGAGGGGTACCGCGATGACGCGGGCGTACAGGCAGCCGAGGAAACCGGCCGCGTAGTCGAGCCCCTGGGGCATGACGAGGGCGGCGCGTTCGCCGGGGGAGGCGATCTGGACCAGTCGGTCGGCGACGGCTCGGGCCCTGGCGTCGAGGGCACGCCACCCGAGGGCCCGGTGCATTCCGGTGGGGGCGCTGTCGGGGAAGTCGACGTGGCTGAAGGCTCGTTGCTGCGGCCGGTGTCTGGCCCAGTGCCTCAGGTGGTCCGTGAGCGAGGCGGATGCGGCGGCGGGCCGGACGGAGGTCATGGGGGGCTCCAACTGGGTCGGCTGCGGCGCGAGTTGAGTGAGAGCGAGGGGGCGAGGGGGACGAGTGCGTCCGCTCGGGGCGGTGCCCCAGGTTCCGCCTCCGGGCGAGGGGTGGGTTAGACGACGTGCTGACAGTTCGTCTGCCGCGTTCTGTCAGTTCGCTGACAAAGGCGTGCCGTGGATTCCATGCCGTGGGCCAGAGCCCGGGCGGCTCTGCGCCGCCGACAATCCGTGCGACGGCGGAAGGAGCGTCCTGTGGCACGTGCACGGCTGTTCGCGCTGTTCTCCCTGCTCACGCTGACCGGGTTCATCACGACGCTCGACAACACGGTCATCAATGTGGCCCTGCCGACCGTGCAGCGCGAACTGGGCCTGACGGTGCCGGACCTGGAATGGGTCGCGGCCAGCTATGTGCTCAGTTTCGGCGCGCTGCTGCTGCCCGGCGGGCGGCTGACCGACCTGTTCGGGCGCAGACCCGTGCTGGCCGCCGGGATCCTGGTGTTCACGGCCGCGTCGGCGGCGGCCGCCCTCGCGGACAGCGGAGGCACCCTGATCGCGGCCCGTACGGTGCAGGGGGTCGGGGCCGCGCTGGTCATCCCGGCCTCGCTCGCCGTCATCGCGGTCGACCTGCCCGCGCGGCTGCGCTCGACGGCCGTCGGCCTGTGGACGGCGGCACTGGCCGTGGCGCTGGCCCTGGGTCCCGTGGTGGGCGGCTTCGTCACCCAACGGTGGGGCTGGGGCTGGGTGTTCGCGCTCAACGTCCCGTTCGGGCTGATCGCGCTGTTGCTGATGCCGGCCGTGCCCGGCCGGTCCGCGCCCCGGCGCGGCGGTCTCGATCTGCCCGGCGTGCTGCTGTCCGTGCTCGCGCTCTATCTGCTCACCTACGGTCTGGTGCGCGGTCAGGAGCACGGGTTCGGCACCGCGCCCGTACCGCTGTGCCTGGGGGTTTCGGCGGTCGCCGCCTGTGTGTTCGTCGTCGTGGAGGCGCGGACCGCCCGGCCGCTCGTCGAACTGCCGCTGCTGCGCGACCGGTTCCTCACCGGCGGGATCGTCGCGCAGGTGCTGTGGGGCATCGGCGTCAACGGCGTGTTCTTCTTCACGGCCCTCTATCTCCAGCGGGTGCTCGGCTTCTCGCCGACCGGGGCGGGGCTGGCGTTTCTGCCGCTGGCGGGCGCGCTGCTGCTGGGGACGCCGATGGCCGAGCGGGCGGCCCGTGCGCTGGGCGCGCATGTCTCGATCGCGGGTGGCCTCTGCCTGGTGGCGGTCGGTCTGCTGTACGTCTCGGGCGCGGGTGCGCGGGCCGGCTTCTGGGATCTGCAGCCGGGGCTGCTGCTGATCGGCTGGGGTTCCGCGTTCACCACTCCCCTGACCGTGCGCAGTCTCGTTCAAGTCCCGGAAACCGGGATGGGGATGGCGACCGGTCTGGTGAGCGCGGCACGCGAGGTCTCCGGTGTGTTCGGAGTGGTCCTGGTGGGCGTGGTGCTCACCCGGCGTGAGAGTTCCGAGCTGCGCTCCGGCGCCGATCCGCGCGACGCGTTCCTGGAGGGCTACGACCTCGGTCTCCGGCTCGCGGCGTGCTGCGTACTCGCGGGAGCGTTCGTGACGCTGGTGACGCTGCGTCGTCGTGGTCGTCATCGGCGGGTGGTGGCACGGAGCAGGAGCAGGATTCCCCTTGTCATGAAGTGACAAGCCCTCGGCGCAGGTCTGTCAGTCGCCGATGAAGCTGGGCAGAATCTGTGCGGGTATCGTCACCGTGCCCCACTTCCCGTGCGCAGAAGGAGTCGCTGCGTGACCGGATTCCGCATTCTGGAGAAGATCGAGGCCACGAACGCCACAGGGCGGGCCGAGGAGGCCCACGGCCCGTTCAAGGCGTTCCCTTCGGGTCTGCACGACCATCTCAGACCGTTCTTCGACGACATCACCGAAGAAATCGTACGGGCGATCAGAACCGAGATCCCGGAGTACGCGCGGCCGACGGACGACACGTACATGCAGGTCGTGCACCAGGGCGTGGAGCACGCGCTGCAGGGGTTCCTGGAGCGGATGGCGAAGCCCGACACCGACTGGGAGCCGGTGACGGCCACGTATCAGCGCATCGGCCGGGGCGAGGCGGACGAGGGGCGCAGTCTCGACGCGTTCCAGTCGGCGCTGCGGCTCGGTGCGCGGGTGACATGGCGCCGGATCAACGCGCTGGTCGACGCCGATCTGCTGCCGCGTCATGTGCTGGCCGCGTTCGGCGAGGCACTGTTCCTGCACCTGGACGAGATGGCGGCCGCGACGACGGCCGGCTACACGGAGGCGCGGCTGCACGCGGCCGGTGAGCTGCAGCAGCGGCGTACGCGGCTGATCGATCTGCTGATCGTGGACCCGCCCGCGTCGGTCGCGGCCATCACCGACCTCGCGCACACCGCGCAGTGGCCCGTGCCTCGCTCGCTGGCCGTGGTCGTCATCGATCACGGGGCGCAGGCCGGGGCTGTCCAACCGCCCATCGTGCCACCGGAGTTCCTGGCGAGGTTCGATGTGCGCCCGGCCGTGCTGGTGGTGCCCGATCCGGAGGGCCCGGGAAGGGCGCGCGCCGTCGCCGGTGCGCTGCAGGGCCTACGGGCCGTCATGGGGCCGAGCGTCGCACTCCAGGAGGGTGCGAGGTCGCTGCGATGGGCGGTTGAAGCGCTCGATCTGGCCCGGCGGGGCGTGCTGCCGGACACGCGGATGGTGCGCTGCCGGGACCATCTGGCCACGCTGATGCTGTTCCGCGACGAGGCGCTGGTGGAGGCGATGGCCGACCGGCATCTGCGCCCGCTGGACACGATCCGGCTGCCCCAGCGCGAGCGCCTCGCGGAGACGCTCCTCAGCTGGCTCGAATGCGGCCACAACGCGAGCGAGGTGGCCGCCCGTCTCGCCGTCCATCCGCAGACGGTCCGCTACCGCATGCGTCAGCTCGACGAGTTGTTCGGCGACCGGCTCCACGACCCCACCACCCAGTTCGAGATGCAGCTTGCACTGCGGGCGCTCAAGCTCCGGAGGGCGGCCCGGGCACGGTGAGGGTCACAGGGACCGGCCGAGGGTGACCGTCATGGCGACTCACCGAAGGCGACCATCACAGCGGCTGGCCGAGGGTAAGCGTGTGCGGTCCGAAGCCGTTGCGCTCGTAGAACCGGATCGCGTCCGCGTTGGCCGCGTACGCCGTCACCTCCGCCAGCTGGGCGCCCTGTTCCCGTGCCCAGTCGAGGAAGGCCGCCACGAGCCGCGCTCCCGTCAGGGTGCCGCGGTGGGCCGGGCGCACGTACAGGCTGTGCAGGGTGGCTGTCTTCGCCGGGCGCATGGCCGAGCCCTCCGCGACCGTGCCCACGAGGTGGCCCATGACCTCCCCGTCGTGCTCGGCCACGAGCGACAGCCGGGCCGGATCGTCAATGCCCGCGGCGAATCTCTCCGCGCCTTGTGCGAGGGGCCAGTTGATGTCGACGGTCGCGTCCCGGGTGCCCGCGTCCTCGGCGAACAGGGCCGCGCTGGAGGCGACGAGCGCCGGGATGTCCTCGGTGCGGGCCCGGCGTACGACTGGCTGGTCGTGGTGGTCACTCATGGGACAGGACGGTAGTGGCCGGGTCTGACAGTGCCACCGGCCGGCGTTCGTCGACGCGCGGATTTCCTGGACGGCTGTCCATGTATAGTGGACACCTGTCCAGGAAATCCCTTTGAAGGAGCCCACCCCCCATGCAGACACTCGCGAACGTGCTGGTCGGCCTCGTCGCCGCCCTTCACGCGTACATCCTGGTTCTGGAGATGTTCCTGTGGGAGAAGAAGCCGGGGCGCGGGCTGCACGGGTTCGACCCCGAGATGGCGCGGGCCACCGCCGCACTCGCCGCCAACCAGGGGCTCTACAACGGCTTTCTCGCGGCCGGCCTCGTCTGGGGACTGATCGCCGACGACCCCACGGGCTTCCGCGTACAGGTCTTCTTCCTGGCATGCGTGATCGTCGCGGGTGTGTACGGAACCGTCACCGCGAACCGTCGCATCCTCTTCGCGCAGGCCCTGCCCGGCGCGCTCGCCCTGGCCGCCGTCCTCGTCGCCCGGTGAGCTCCGCCCCCAGGGCCGACCCCAGGGCCGAGCGCACCCGGGCCAAGCTGCGCCGGGCCCTCCTCGACGAGTGCGCCCGACGGCCGCTCGCGGAGGTCAGTGTCGCGGCACTGGTGCGCGCGGCCGGGGTCGGCCGGGCCACGTTCTATCTGCACTACGCCGACCTGGAGGCACTGGCCGTCGACGCCTGCGCCGATGTCGTACGGGACGCCGTGGACGCCCTGCACGCCTGGCGGGGCAGGCCGGACCCCAGGTCGGCGCCGGACGCCCTGCTCACGTTCTTCGCGGGCCTGCCCCCTCATGCCCCGCTCTACCGCGCCCTGTTGAGCCCGGGTGGCGGTGGGCCACTCGGCCGCGTGCTCCACCAGGATCTGCGCGCCCGCAGCCTCGCCGAGCGTGAACTCGTCGGTGCGCCGGAGGCCCCTCTCATCGCCTCCGCCGTCGCCGCGACCTTCGCGGGCGTCCTCGCCGACTGGCTGCACGGGCTCCTCGATGCCACTCCTGAGGAGATCGCCCACAAGGTGTGGCGGCTGCTCGTGGCGCTGCACGCGACCCGCTGGGACACCGGCCGGTAGGACGTCAGCCGCAGCCCATCCCCTTCTTCACCGCCGGCCACGCCTCCACCCCGTGGGACGTGCGGACGTACGCCTTCTTCCTGTCGGCCGTCAGCCACAGCTCCCGCTCGCCGTGGCGGTAGCCGGTGTCGCGCGCACCGTCGGGCAGGGTGACATCGCCGTCGTACGGAGCCGTGAGCAGCCCGGACAGCACGCCCTCGGGATCACGGGCGTACAGCGCGCGCTTCGCGCCCTGGCCGAGAGCGAGGAAATGGGCCGACTGCCAGTCACAGTGCTCCGAACCCTGGGAACTGCTGATGGTGGTGACCGGCAGCCGACGTCCGCGCGCGTCGGTCCAGACCTCGTAGCCCTGGTCGTCGGTGAAGCTCTCGGGGAACTCGGCCGGGTCGCACGAGGCGGTCGTCTCCGGGCCCCAACCGGGCCTGTTCGGCTGGTCCTTGGCGACGACGACGGCCACCTTGGTCAGACCCCCGACGTCGTACGAGAACAGCACACGGTCCCCGTCGTCACGCTCCACGCGGTAGCCGGACCTCGGAACGTCCGGCTGCTCGATGTCGAAGTACGCCCGGAGCCCTTCCGCCGGGGTCGAACCGCCGTCCCCCTTGCTCCAGTTGCCCCCGAACCCGCCCGAGTGGATGTCCCCCTCGCACTCCAGGGCCAGCCCCGCCGCACCCGACTCCGCCTCGGTCGCCCGTTGGCTGTCCTCGTCGTACTCCTTGTGCGGCACGCGCAGCGGTCCGGCGTAGGGCGTGGTCGAAGCGGGCCCGCCCGCGATGAGCCCTCCGTCGGTGTGCCCCTTCTCGCTCTCCACCAGCACTGTCACGAGTGTCGCGACCGTCGCGATGCCCGCCACCGCCAGTCCGCCCGCCCTCATCCCCCGCATGACGCCCCCTGCCTGCCGTGTCGGCGTGTCCCTCCTCCGACGCACGAGCCCCGCAGGACGTTCAGGCGGAGTTCGTCGCCCTTCAGCCCTGCCGGGCCGCCTGGAACGTACGCCGGTAGGCCTGTGGTGAGACGCCTATCGCCGCGTGCAGATGCTGCCGGAGCGATGTGCCGGTCGCGAAGCCGACCTCGCCGGCGATCTGGTCCACCGGCAGATCGCTGGCTTCGAGCAACTGCCGTGCGCGGACGACGCGTTGCTGGATGAGCCAGCGGCCGGGGCTCATCCCGACCTCGTCGTTGAACCGGCGGGCGAACGTACGCAGGCTCATCCGGGCATGGGCGGCCAGATCGGCCAGGGTCAGCGGCTCGCCGAGGCGTTCCAGGGCCCACTGGCGGGTGGCCGAGGTGCCCGCGGCCGAGGGTTCGGGCACGGGCTGCTCGATGTACTGGGCCTGACCGCCGTCCCGCCACGGCGGCACCACGCAGGACCGCGCCACCCGGTTGGCCAGCTCGCTGCCGTGGTCCTTGCGCACGAGATGCAGGCAGACGTCCACACCGGACGCGGCTCCCGCCGAGGTGAGGATCGCGTCCTCGTCGACGAACAGCACATCGGCGTCCAGGTCCACGTCCGGGAACATCTTCCGGAACAGCGGGGCCAGCTGCCAGTGCGTGGTCGCCCGGCGTCCGGCGAGCATCCCCGCCGCCGCCAGGACGAAGGCCCCCGTGCAGATGGATACGATCCGGGCGTCCGGCCGGATGGCCGCCAGCGCGGCGGTCACCGCCTCGGGGAGATCGGCGCTGATCCGCGACAGGGCGAACGGCGGGATGACCACGGTGTCGGCCGTACGCAGCGCTTCCGGGCCGTGTTCGACGGTGATCGAGAAGTCCGAGCTGCTGCGCACCGGCTGCCCGTCGACCGTGCAGGTCAGGATCTCGTACCGGCCCTCGGCCGAGCCGAAGACCCGGTTCGGGATGCCGAGTTCGAAGGGGTAGACCCCGTCCAGGGCCAGGACGACGACCCGCTCCACGGGTCCGTCGTACTCCCCGTGCCGGGAGTTCTCAGTCGGGTCGGGGCGCTCCCCGCAGGACGTCTGAAGCAGCATGGCACGATCCTATCGAACAATGGCAATCTTGCCATTTCCTCAGTTGTCGTGGCCCGGCAGGCTGGAGCGCATGAGCACTGAGAACACGATGCGCGCGATCAGTCAGGACGTCCTCGGCGGTCCCGAGGTCCTCAAGGAAGTGGAGCGGGAGATCCCGGGGCCCGGGCCGAGCGAGGTGCTGATCCGGGTGCACGCGGCGGGCCTCAACCCGACCGACTGGAAGCACCGGGCGAACGGCGGCTTCCTCGGGAAGCCGCCGTTCGTCCTCGGCTGGGACGTGTCCGGGGTCGTCGAGGCGATCGGCCTCGGCGTCACCCTCCACAAGCCGGGCGACGAGGTCTTCGGCATGCTGCCGTACCCGTACGGCGTGGGGGCGCACGCCGAGTACGTCACCGGTCCCGCACGGGCCTTCGCACACAAGCCGGCCGAGGTCGACCACACGCAGGCGGGCGCGATTCCGCTGGCCGCGCTGACCGCCTGGCAGGCACTGGTCGACACGGCGGACGTCCGGCCGGGGCAGCGGGTGCTGATCCACGCGGCGGCCGGCGGAGTGGGACATCTCGCCGTGCAGATCGCCAAGGAGCGGGGCGCCCATGTGATCGGTACGGCCAGCGCGGGCAAGCACGAGTTCCTGCGGAGCCTGGGCGTCGATGAGACGGTCGACTATCGCGAGACCGACTTCGCCGAGGTCCTGCGGGACGTCGATGTCGTGCTGGACACGATCGGGGGCGACTACCGGTCGCGGTCGCTCAGGACCCTTCGGCCTGGCGGGCTACTGGTGTCGATCCTGCCGTCCGGGTCACCGGCGCTCGCCGAGGAGGCGCGGGGGCTCGGTGTGCGGGCGGTGGAGCTGCTCGTGGAGGCCGATCAGGGCGGGATGCGGGCGATCGCCGAGCTTGTCGCCGCGGGGAAGCTGCGTGCCACGGTTGCCGAGGTGTTTCCGTTGGCCGAGGCCGCGAAGGCGCATGCGCTGGGCGACACCGGGCGGACCGTGGGGAAGCTCGTTCTTCAGGTTCGGTAGCACCTTGTGGGGCGCGGGTACCACAGGTGGTGTTGAGCTGCGGGCCGGCTGTGGCTGGTCGCGCAGTTCCCCGCGCCCCTTACGGGGTGCTCAGGTGAACGTCAGTACCGGCTTGATCGTCTTGCCCGCGCTCATGTCCTGGACGGCCTGGCCGATGTCCTCGAACGCGTAGGTGCTGATCAGCCGCTCCAGGGGCAGTCGGCCCTCGCGGACCAGTTTGACCAGGGCCGGGATCGCGGTCTGGGTCTCCTGGTCGCCGAGGGTCAGGCCCACCAGCCGCTTGCCGCCGAGCATTCCGTTGACGTCCAGGGCGACCTCGGAACCGAACGGCGGGGCGCCGACGATCACCGCCGTACCGCGGGCGGCGAGCGCGTCCACGCCCTTACGCAGGACGATGACGTTGCCGGTGGTCTCGACGACCCCGTCGGCCCCCGCCCCGCTCGTGATCAGCTGGACCGCCTCGACGATGTCCGCCTCGTTGGCGTTCACCGTGTGGGTGGCGCCCAACTCCCTTGCCAGTTCCAGCCGTTCGACGACCTTGTCGATGGCGATCACGGTGGTCGCGGGCGTCAGCGCCGCGGCCATCACCGCCGACAGACCGACCGCGCCGGCGCCGAGGATCACGATCGTGTCCCCCGTACGGGGTTCAAGGACGTTCCAGACCGCGCCCACTCCTGTCTGTACGCCGCAGCCCAGCGGCGCGAGGGACTCCAGCGGGATGTCCCTGTCGACCTTGACGAGGCTGCGCTCGTCCACCAGCGCCCGCTCGGCGAAGGAGGACTGGCCGAAGAAGTGGCCGCCGAGCGGGGCCCCGTCACGGCTGATGGTGGCGGAGCCGTCGGCGCGGCGGCCGCCGAGGAGGTTCAGCGGCAGCCAGGTGGCGCAGTACGCCGGGTGGCCGTCGCGGCAGTTGCGGCAGGAGCCGCAGGAGGTGAAGGACAGCACGACGTGGTCGCCGGGCTCGACGCCCGCGACGTCCGGGCCGACGGCCTCGACGATCCCGGCGCCCTCGTGGCCCAGTACGCCGGGCAGCGGGAACGGCAGGCCGCCGCTCGCGACACCGAGGTCCGTGTGACACAGTCCCGCGGCCACTATGCGGACCAGGACCTCATGGGCGCGGGGCTCGTCGAGCTCCACGTCGGCGAGGGTGAAGGGCGCGCCCCCGGACTCGACCACGGCCGCGCGAGTGGTGGTGGACATCTGCGAACTCCCTTGAGTGAGGGGTGAGTTGAAGGTGTGCTCTGACTGCGGGGCGCTCAGTCGAACGAGATGACGACGGACTTGACCTTGGTGTAGGAGGCGAGCGCCTCGGGCCCGTACTCGCGGCCGAAGCCGGAGGCCTTGACGCCTCCGAAGGGCACCGCGGGGTCGAGCATCGCCCAGTCGTTGACCCACACGATGCCCGCCTGGAGCCGGTCGGCGACGCGGTGCGCACGGGCGAGGTCGGTGGTCTGCAGACCCGAAGCCAGGCCGTACGGCGTGGAGTTGGCCAGCTCGACGGCCTCGTCCTCGGAGTCGAAGGGCTGCACGGTCAGGACCGGGCCGAAGATCTCCTCCTGGATCACCCGGGAGTCGTTGGACAGGCCCGCGATGACCGTGGGCTTGTAGTAGAAGCCGCCGTTCAGGTCGAGGCGCTCGCCGCCGCACACGATGCGGCCGCCCTCCTTGCGGGCCAGTTCGACGTACTCCTCGACCTTCTTCAGGTGCCTCTCCCCCGCCATCGGCCCGACGACGGTCTCGGGCTGCCGGGGGTCGCCGACCGGTACGCCGGGGACGGCGTCGGCGAGGATGCCGACCACGGTGTTGTAGAGCGGGCGCGCGACGAGCAGGCGCGGGCCGCCCATGCAGAACTGGCCGGTGTTGAAGACGAAGCCCTTGATGACCGCGCCGATGGCCTTCTCGACGTCGGCGTCCTCGAAGACGATGTGTGCCGCGTTGCCGCCGAGCTCCATGGTGACCGACTTCAGGCCCTCGCCGGCGACGCTCGCCGCGTGCCGGCCGACCGCGGTCGACCCGGTGAAGGCGATCTTGTCGACGCCGGGGTTGCGCAGGAGCGCCTCGCCCGCGACCGGTCCCGTGCCGGTGACGACGTTGTAGACACCGTCCGGGACGCCCGCCCTCTGGAGCAGGCCTGCCATGTAGAGGGCGCTGAGCGGGGTCTCCTCGGCCGGCTTGTGCACGACCGTGTTGCCGGCCGCGAGCGCCGGGGCGATCTTCGAGCCCGCGAGGATCAGCGGGAAGTTGAAGGGCGTGATCGCGGCGACGACACCGATCGGGCCGGGCTTGGTGTAGGCGAGGCCGTTGAGCGGGGTGTCCCGGGTCGCGCCGTCCAGGGTCCAGGCGAGGGAGGCGAAGTACTCGTAGTCGTTCGCCGCGTTCGTCACGTCGACGGCGTGGCACAGCGTGATCGGCTTGCCGACGTCCTGGCTCTCCAGGGCCGCGATGTCGTCCGCGTTCTCCCGGATCAGTTCGGCGACGCGGTGCAGCACCCGGCCGCGGTCGCGACCGCTCATCGTGGCCCACGGTCCGTTGTCGAACGCGTCCCGCGCGGCGCGTACGGCCGTGTCGACGTCGGTGGCGGAGGCCTCCGCGACCGTCGTGACCACCTGACCTGTGGACGGATCGAACACGTCCGTACGTGCTCCGTCGGCCGCCTCGCGCCACTGTCCACCGATGAACAGCCGCCCGGGCCCGCTCTCGAAGGTGGTCGTCATTGCCCACTCCTCAGCCTTGATCGCCAAGATTTCAACCAACAGGATTCCTGTTGGTTCGCAGTCTCTTTACAGACAGGTTTCCTGTCAATGCTTTACGCTCAACACATGGTCGTCACCAAGGCACCCCCCTCGCTCCTGTACATGGTCAAGCAGGTGGAGCTCGTCGTGCGGTCCCGCCTCGACGAGTTGCTGAAGCCCACGGGGGTCACAGCTCTGCAGTACACCTCGCTCACCGTCCTGGAGCGGCACGACGGCCTGTCCGCGGCACAGCTCGCACGCGACTCGTTCGTGACCGCGCAGTCCGTGGCCGATGTGATCCGGGCCCTGGAGACCCGCGGCCTCGTACGACGCGAGCGCAATCCCCGCAACCGCCGCGAGCTGCTCATCCTCCTCACCGAGTCTGGCCGCAATGTGCTCGCTCGGCACGCCGAGCCCGTGCGGGAGCTGGAGGAGCGCATGGTCCGGGATCTCACGGCACACCAGACGGACCAGTTCCGGCAGGCGCTGTCGAAGGCGTGGCAGTCGCTGTCCTGAAACTGACGGGCGACACGTCCTTTAAATCGAAGACATATGTCAATCGAACATGCTGAGATTCACCCCATCGGGGGTAACTTGCTGAGTGGGGAACGGTTTGGCGGCCGCCAAACCACACACGGCCGCGTCTACGCCCACGGAACGACGTCACCCTGGTCCCCGGTGACCCTGTTGGAGGTGATGTCGTCGTGCGCAACGACTCCGCGCCGTTCACTCCTCATCTGCGCGTCCACCACGACCGCGGGCACACCGTGCTGGAGTTCCACGGAGAGATCGACATCATCGCGGCGCTGGACATCGTCCCGGCCCTGGACGCGGCCACCGGACACCCGGCAGCGCAGGTCGTGCTCGACCTGCGGCACATCGAGTTCTTCGACTGCTCGGGCCTGCGCCTGCTGTACCGCGCCCGGCGCCGGGTCCTCGCCCGGGGCGGGCAGCTGCACCTGATCTGCACCCACCCGCTGACCTTGCGCATCCTGCACGTGACCGGCCTCGACGACGTGCTGCCTCCGCTGTCGAGCATGGACGAGGCCCTCGGCCGGCCCGAGGCCGCCTCCGAGTCCTTATGACAGCGCGCCGCCACTTGAGGATCTTGGTGCCCTGACCGGCACCCACCGTCATGTTGACGTGCGGCTCGGTCCGCTCGGACCTGGCCTTGGCCGCTGGAAGCCCTCCTGATCACCCGGGTGATGTGAGCGTGCCAGGAATCGTGAAGGCTCACGCGACGCCTGAGGGCGAAGAGCCGGAAGGTGCCTCGTGCGACCGTCCGTTGCTCGTGGTGCGCCCCGGGCAACAACCCTCGCACCAGACGGTCACCGGGGTCATGACGCGGTCGACCATTCGGTCAACACGCCTGTCTGGCCGGGGATTTGAGGGGCACTAGGAAGGAGGAAGGAGGGCGGCCACATGACGACGTCCCTGAAGCGCATGCCCGGATGGGCCAAGATCCTGAGCGCGGTCGTGCTGGTTCTGGTGATACTCGGTGCCGGACTGCAGCTGAGCCTGCTGCCCGGCCTGCGTGACGTGTTCCGCGAGGAAACCCACGACCGGACAGGACCCACACTCCTCAAGTCCATTCAGGACATGAGCCGTTACGACGCCGCCTCGGGCAACTTCCAGGTGGTGGTGGATCTGGAGAAGGACACCAAGTACCTCCCGGACGCGGTCCGCGGCACCCGAACCCTGTACGTGGGCGCGGGCACCGTGGACGCCTACGTCGACCTCGGAAAGATCCGCGACGAGGATGTGAAGGTCAACAAGGACCGCACATCGGCCACGCTCAGGCTCCCGCACGCCGCCCTGGGCAAGCCCGCACTCGACCCCGATCAGTCCTACGCCGTCTCCAAGCAGCGCGGCCTCCTCGACCGGCTCGGCGACGTCTTCTCGGACAACCCGAACGACGAGCGGGCCGTCCAGCGGCTCGCCGCCCGGCACATCGGTGACGCCGCGAAGAAGACCGAGCTGACCGCCCGCGCCGAGGAGAACACCACCGGCATGCTCAAGGGGCTGCTGGGCTCCCTGGGCTTCAAGGAGGTGAAGGTGACGTACGGGTCATGAGCTTCCCGTCATGAGCCTCGACCCATGACTCCGGCCCACGACCTCGGCCTCGCGCACGCTCGTCGACGCGACCGTCGCCTCTCCGGCTCGAACACACCGATCGCCCCGGCACCACGCAGGAAGCCGGGGCGATCGGCGGCTCGGGCCCGGCACACATGTCCTCGGCATCCTCGGCCCCTTCGGGGGTACTCGCCCGTCATCGAACGACAGTTGAAAACTGGAGGGTTGAATGGCCCGCGCAGTGTCACGTCCCCGCACCGCACTACGCCTCCGCTCCACATCTCATTCCGGCGCCAAGAAAGCCAGCCCTCGCACCAAGAAGTCGCGCTCCCCCGCCCCCAAGTCCGATCCCCCCTCGTCGGGGGCTCCGGGTGAACGACGGCCACTTCCCTTTGTCGTACGGTTCCTGGTCATGCTCGTCGCGTTCGCGGCCATGGTGGCCTTCGCCGCCGCGCTGGCCCGGATCACGTTGCAGCCGTCGCCGGCCTCGGAGGCCCTGACGCACAGCAACCTGCATCCGGGCCGTTCCCTGCGCGCCTATCTGGACCAGCCCGAACTGCGCGACGCGTTCAGGCAGATCGGCGGCAACCTCCTCCTCGGCATCCCCTTCGGGGTGCTGCTGCCCGTACTGGTCCCCAAGGTGCGCGGGATCCTGCGCGTACTCCTCCTGACGGCGGCCGTGATGATGATGGTCGAGCTCGTGCAGGGGGCGGTGATCACCGGGCGTGCCTTCGACGTCGACGACGTCATCCTCAACACCAGCGGGGCGCTGGTCGGTTACCTGCTCCTCGGCCGGCGGCTGAACCGCGCGGTACATCCGCGCAAGCGCCGCCGCAAGAACTTGGAGGCGTGAAGGCCTGAAGGCGTGAAGGCTCGAAGGTGTGAAGGCTCGAAGGTGTGAACGCACGGATCCTGGAGCGAGGGGCACGGGGGCTTCAAGGCGTGTGGGCGTGAGGGCAAGCGTCAAGTCGTGAACGAATGGTATGTACCAAAGTCTTGACGCTCCCTTACCTCACCTCTTAAATCAAGAGTCGAAGCACGCACCCCCCACCTCAGTCGGCACCCATCCCCCACAGGGATCGCCGTACGGAAGGGAGAGTCGTGGACTCGCCACGCCTGCTCCGCAGATGCCTCCTCGCCACCCTGTCCGCCGTGCTCCTCGCATCCGCCGCGGTCCTGCCCGCACAGGCGGACGCGGGGCGGACCACCACCGGGAAAGCGGCCCCCGAGCCGAAGGCCGCCGCGGCCGTGACGTTCTCGGACACCTTCGACGGTCCCGCCGGTTCGGGCGTCAACTCCTCGAAATGGCAGATCGAGACCGGCGACAACGTCAACAACCACGAGCGGCAGTACTACACGTCCGGTGCCAACAACGCGGCCCTGGACGGCCAGGGCCACCTGGTGATCACGGCCCGCCGCGAGAACCCGAACAACTACCAGTGCTGGTACGGCCGTTGTGAGTACACCTCGGCCCGCCTCAACACGGCGGGCAGGTTCACGACGACGTACGGCCGGGTCGAGGCCCGGCTGAAGGTGCCGCGCGGGCAGGGCATGTGGCCCGCCTTCTGGATGCTCGGCAACGACATCGGGCAGGTCGGCTGGCCGAACTCGGGCGAGATCGACGTCATGGAGAACGTCGGCTACGAGCCCTCGACGGTCCACGGCACCCTGCACGGCCCCGGCTACTCCGGCTCGGGCGGCATCGGCGCCGCCTACTCGCTGCCCGGCGGCCAGGCATTCGCGGACGCCTTCCACACCTTCGCCGTCGACTGGAGCCCCGACGCGGTCACCTGGTCCGTGGACGGCAACGTCTACCAGCGCCGCACCCCCGCCGATCTGGGCGGCAGGCAGTGGGTGTTCAACAAGCCGTTCTTCCTGATCCTCAACCTCGCGGTGGGCGGCTACTGGCCGGGCGACCCGGACGGCTCGACCTCGTTCCCCCAGCAACTCGTCGTGGACGAGGTGAAGGTGACGACGAGCGACGGCTCCGGTGGCGGTGTGCCCATCCGGGGGCTCGCGGGCAAGTGCGTCGATGTGGCCGGGGCAAGTTCCGCCAACGGCACGCCCGTTCAGCTCTACGACTGCAACAGCTCCGCCGCCCAGCAGTGGACCGTGGCCTCCGACGGCTCGATCAGGGCGCTGGGCAAGTGCCTGGACGTCACGGGCAACGGCACCGCGGACGGTTCGACCGTGCAGCTCTGGGACTGCGGGGGCGGGGCCAATCAACGCTGGGTGGTCACCGCGGCAGGCGACATCGTGAACCCACAGGCCGACAAGTGCCTGGACGTGACGGGTAACAACTCCGCCAACGGCACACGGCTCCAGATCTGGACGTGCTCGGGCGGAGCCAACCAGAAGTGGACCGTCGGCTGACCGGCCGGAACGACTGACCGAAGCGGGAGCACCACCCGCCGGTGCGGGAGCACCACCCGCAGCCGGTGCGGGCGTACGGCCGACTGACGCGGGAAGCCGGCCGTACGCCCGCACCGGCCTGTCAGCCGGTCGCCCCGCAGTCCGTGTCCTGCAGCTGGATCGGCCGCGTGGCGTCCAGACCGACGTACGCCGTGAAGGTCGCCGTGTCCTCGCCCTGCTCGCCCCAGTGCGTGGTCACCGTGGCGTAGCCGACACCCGCGGACTGGGCCGTGCTGACCGGGCCGATGTCGATGGACCGCGGCTCGTTCTGCGCGCAGAGCAGGACGTCGACGCCCTCGCTCTGCGCGACCTTCTCCTTCAGGTGCTCGGAGATGCCGTACTTCCGGGCGAAGTCGCCGGGCCCGTGGTCGCCGTAGAAGTCCCCGAGGAAGGTGTGGATCTCCTCAGCGGTGTAGCGGCCGTTCGGGTCCACGGCAGGTGCGGCGGAGGCCGGTGCGGTGGAAGCGAGTCCGAGTCCGAGGACGGCCGCGCAACCGAGGGCGAGCGCGACGGGCCTGGTCGGGCGCGTGACGGTGCGGAACATGTGAGGTACCCCGTTTTTCCTTGCTGTGCCCATGAGTTTGGGCTGGTCACAGGAGCAGACCCGCCGCCCCCCGGCGGGCGTTGTGCTCTCCTCCGTCGCTGTTGCCGTTCCCGGACAGCTACCGCACATTCGTCACGAACCCCGTCGTGCGACCCGTTCGTCACGCGGCACGCCCGATCGCTCGGGCGTGCCGCTCCCCTCCTGAGGTCACCCGTCGGGCGCGCGGCCGGTGGCTGTCAGCAGTTCATGGCCCACGTGTGCGAGTCGCCCCGGTCGTTGGCCACGCCGTTGTAACCGACCTCCTGTCCGGGTGAGAGGCAGATCGTCATGTCGCCGCCCTGCCCGGAGTTCTCGTACACCCTGACGTGGTCCTTGATGCCGGGTCCGGAGATGCCGTGGTTGGCCCAGGAGGAGTCGGTGTCGGCGATCCAGCTCTCCCACCAGCCGTCGTCGCCCGACCAGTTGGCTCGCTGACCGGCGAAGTTCGCGTTCTCCCAGACGCAGAACTCACCGCTCGGACAGCTGGCGGCGCCGGCGGGCGAGGCCAGGGCCAGACCGCCGCTCAGGGCGAGGACGGCCGCGGCGGCGGAGACGGCGAAGCGCTTGATGATCACGAAGGGGAACTGCCTTTCTCTCGGTTCTCCGGAACGGTCCGCTCGGCGTACAGATCCGCCGCGCGGTGCAGTGCGCGGGTGCGCAGCTGCCGGTAGGTGGTCAACTGGTCGCGCCGGTCGGCGCGGACCTGGTCCAGCAGGGCCGGTGCCAGCCGGGCGCGCACCTCGTCGAGGCCGCTCTCGCGTGCGCAGCGCGCGGCGACGGACGGGGTGGGCCGCTCGGGCCCGGAGCCCTCGTCAGGTGTGGCGCAGTGGGCCCAACGGCCGTGCGCCGCGCGGTAGTCGGGGTCGTCCTTCAGTCGCAGCCCGGCCTCGGCGCGGAGGTTGTTCACGACGACCTCGGCGCGGAACCAGCGCCGCTCGTCCCCGTACAGCTCGCGCTGCGCGGCGGCGAGGCAGCCGTCGGTGTGCGCCTTGACGGTGTATCCGGTGGCGAGGGTGATGGACAGTTCGGGACGGCCGCGGCCGAAGAGGGCGTCCTGCATCCGCCGATCCGCGGCGTCGCCCTTTCCGTCCCTCTGCCGTTCGCCGACGGCTACTTTCGAGGACAGTCCCCGCCCGGCCAGGCACCGTTCGACGAGAACCTGCTGAGCGGCCTTGATGAGGTCGTCCCGCTCCCGCTGGGTCCTGGGCAGCGCGGGCGCGTCCCGTCCCCCGCCGGTCGTCGCGGCGCAGCCGCCCAGCGTCAGCAGCGCCAGGACGGCCAAGGCGGCGGCGCCGAGCGCACGCGGCAGTCGCACGGCTCAGCCGACCTCGCAGCCCATCGTGGTGTCGGACACCCCGTCGAGCCGGGCGCCCCAGGGCCAGTTGTCGGCCAGGTCGTGCGCCCGGATCAGCCGGTAGTAGCAGGTGCCGCGGGCCCAGTCGATGGCGTACACGGCGGTGTCCGCGTCCGAGCGGAACGAGGCCGCCTTGTCGTGCACGGACTCCGGTACGTCCGTATCGCCCGGTGGTGTGTAGCACCAGGACGTGCCGTGCTGTCCGGCCCCGGTCCAGAAGCACACGGAGCCCGCGGCGGGTGCCGTGGGCGCGGCCGTCGTGGCGGGAGCCGCGCCCAGGACGGCGACGGCGGCGAGCAGGGCACCGGGCAGGGCGAGGCGACGGAACATGACGACTCCAGTCGTACGAGGGAGGGATACGCGCAGGGCGACCGGGCCGGATCGTGATCACGGTGACCGCCAAGATCAAAGTGCCCTAGTGGGAGCGGTCCCATGCGCGGCCACGCTCGCCTCCCGACACCTGCCGATGCACGAAGCCGTCCCGTCCGCGACGGCTCACCACGGCGCGAAAACCCCAGGTCCGCGCGCTCCCCCGAGCATTCACCCGAACAGCGGACGAGACGCACAGCGCGCCCCGGGCAGGGGCGCGGGGCTGGGACACCATGCGGCTCCGCCGCGCGGGCGCGACAAGCCCCCACCGGCCCGCGGTGTACCCACGCTCCCCGGCGGACCGCTAGCGCAGATGCCAGGTGAGCTTGTCGCCGCCGACCCACCGCACCACCGCGGGGTCATCGGCGTCATGCACCGGAATCCCGTACGCCGCGGCGGCCATCAGGACGTCCGTGAAGCTCCTGGCCTCGCCGATGACAGCGCCGTCGATCTCCACGATACGGAAGGGCGGATCGCCGGGCTGAACGCCCAGGACCGTGATCCGGGGGTGCGAGATGTAGGGGCTTGCGATTTCAGTCATGATCCCACCGGTTCCACACGCGTGCCGCCGATAAGCCTGCCCGGGCGGCGCTGTCGGTCGTCGTGGCACTCGGCGGCGCCGGTGTGCCCGGCGTCCGTACGAGGTCGCAGTTCATGGTGGCACAAGGCGGCCATGTCGGCTGCCGTGCGGGCCGCGGCCGGCTGCGCCACGCTGGAGCCATGGACCCGGCCGAGGCCCTGGACCGGATCGCGTTCCTGCTGGAGCGGTCCCTGGCCCCCACCTACCGCGTACAGGCGTTCCGCACGGCGGAGGGCGTGGTCACGGGGCTGCCCGCCGACGAGGTGGCCCGGCGGTCCGCCGAGAGGTCGCTGGAGTCCCTGAAGGGCATCGGGCCGAAGACCGCGCAGGTGGTGCGCGAGGCGCTGGACGGACAGACGCCGGGCTATCTGGAGAAGCTGGAACAGGAACAGGCGGCAGCGGGCCCTCTCGTGCGGGGCGGGGAGGAACTGCGGGCGCTGCTGCGCGGCGACTGTCATCTGCACTCGGACTGGTCGGACGGCGGCAGCCCCGTCGAGGAGATGGGCCGTACGGCGGCGCGGCTCGGGCACGAGTATGCGGTGCTGACCGACCACTCGCCGCGGCTCACGGTGGCGCGCGGGCTGTCCCCCGAGCGGCTGCGGGAACAGCTCGCCCTCGTCGCGGAACTCAACGAGCACTGGGCTCCCTTCCGGCTGCTCACCGGAATCGAGTGCGACATCCTCGACGACGGGTCCCTGGACCAGGAGCCCGAACTGCTGGACCGGCTCGATCTCGTGGTCGTGTCCGTGCACTCCAAGCTGCGGATGAACGCGGCCGCGATGACGCGCCGGATGGTCGCCGCCGTACGCGATCCGCACTCCGACGTACTGGGGCACTGCACGGGGCGGCTGGTCACCGGGCGTGGGCGGCCCGAGTCGGAGTTCGACGCGGACGAGGTCTTCGCCGCCTGCGCGGAGACAGGCACGGCGGTCGAGATCAACAGCCGCCCGGAGCGGCTCGACCCACCGCGCCGGCTGCTCCGCCGGGCGGTCGCAGCGGGTGTGCTGTTCTCCGTGGACACCGACGCCCACGCGCCCGGTCAGCTCGACTGGCAGGTGTACGGATGCGCGCGGGCCGAGGAGTGCGGGGTGCCTCCGGAGCGCGTGGTCAATACCTGGACCGCGGAGGAGCTGCTGGCGTGGACGGGGCGTCGTGAGACCCCGTCGGGCGTGCCCGGTCCCTGACCGCCGCCTCCCCATGGCGGCTCATCGGCCGCGACCGCTCCGCCGCCCCGTCGGGCGCACCTCCACGCTCGTGACACACGTCACGGGAAAACGCCGAGCGGAGCTGGGAACACTCACCAGTAGTTTCCCGTTGAATGAACTGTGGGTGCGGATGGAACAGTGTCCCCGGGCCTCACCTTCCGCCCACAGGGAAGATCGTTCGGCTGAAGCCCTGTGGAGCATTCCGCCGAGAGGCGACCGCCATCCGTGGCCACCCACAGACGGCCCCGACCGTGATTCCCCCGTCCGGTCGGGGCCTTTCCCTTTCTCCGCCTCTCCGCAGAACTCACGGGCGTGAACGCCTTCGCCTGAGCACCCGCCCGACCACGACCGCGCGGGCCGGTGACGTCCGGTTCGCCGCAGACCCCCTGAGCGGCGCGGGGCTGTGACGTCACGCGGCTCCGCCTCGTCCGCTCAGGCCGGAGACTCCTCCGGCCCCGGGTGTTCGGGGTGCACGGTGCTGCTGGAGTGCTCGTCGCCCCGGCGTCGTGTGCCCGCCTCGTCGGTGTCGGGGATGTCGGTGTGCTGCTCCGGCGCGTCCTCGGCGGAGCCCTCGCGCCGCGTGGGGTCGGCGGGCGTGATGTCCCAGCGGTCCCCGCCCTCCTGGGCCTGCTGGTCCGGCATGTCCCGGGGGACGGGACCCGCGTCCTCCTCGGGCCTCTTCGTCCGGTCGTCGCTCACGGCGCGCTCCCCTCCTCGTCGGGTGAAACTCCTGGCCGACCCGAACTCCCGGCCCGGTGGCACTCCCCGCCCGGCGGCACTCCTCGTCGGACGGAACCCTTTGCCGGACGGACCGGACGGAACTCGTCCTTGTCGGCCCTGGTGCGGGTACCTGCCGACGCGGCCGGTGAAACCCCCGGAGGGCGTCAGTGCGGGGAGCGTTCCTCCATGGCCGCGCGCCATGCCGGGAGCTGGTTGTCGCCCGGTACGGGGCCCGGGCGTCGTCCGCCGCGGGCGAAGAAGTCGGCGAGCGGGAGGATCGCGGCGCCGACCGTGACCGCGTCGGGGCCGAGGGCGCCGAGCTCGATGGTGACCCGCTCGGCGGGATGGCGCAGCGCGTACGAGACGGCGTGTTCGCGGACGGCGGGCAGGAAGCGGGAGCCGAGCTGGAGTCCGGCCCAGCCGCCGATCAGGATGCGCTCGGGCTGGAAGAGGTTGATCAGGTCGGACAGGCCCGCGCCCAGGTACTCGGCCGTCTCCTCCAGCACGGCGAGCGCCATCGGGTCGGCCGCCGAGCCGTCGGCGGGATAGGCGGCGGCAAGCATCGCGGTGAGGGCGGTCTCCTCGTCGACCCGCTTCGGTGGCCGTCCGCCCGCCTCCTCCCAGCGCTCCAGGAGGGCTTCGGCACCCGCGTAGGCCTCCAGACAGCCGAGCGCACCGCACCGGCAGCGGCGCCCCCTGACCCGTACGGTCAGATGCCCCCACTCCACGGCCCGACCCCGCTCCACGTCGTCCGTGACGAGACTGGCGCCGACGCCGGAGCCGAAGAGGACGACGACCGCGTTGTCCGCGCCGCGTCCGGCGCCGAACCACATCTCGGCCTGGCCGAGCGTCTTGGCTCCGTTGTCGGTGAAGTACGGGACGGAGTCCGGGAGCCCGCAGGCGGTTCGGAGCAGGGACTCCAGCGGGACGGCCGGCCAGCCGATGGTCTGGCCGTGCACCACGGCGCCCTCGGCCGGGGTGCGCTCCACGATCCCGGGCACTCCGATGCCGACGCCCAGCAGCCTCTCCGGGGCGATCCCGGCGGCGCCGAGGACCTCCGCGATGCCGTCGCGGATGTGGCCGACGATGACGTCGACGTCGTAGCCCTGATGCTCCAAGGGCCGTTCCGTGCGGGCGAGTTCGGTGAGGGTCAGGTCGAAGAGCTCGACGCGTACGCGGGTCTCGCCGACGTCCACGCCGATCATGTAACCGCTGGCGGGGGCGACCCGCAGCAGAGTGCGTGGGCGGCCCCCGTCCGAGTCGACGCTGCCCGCCTCCTCCACCAGACCGTCGGCGACGAGCTCGGCGACGACATTGCTGATGGAACCGGAACTCAGTCCGGTGGCCGGGCCGAGCTCGAAGCGGCTCATCGGCCCCTCGAAGTAGAGCCGCCGCAGCACAGCTGTGCGATTGCCCCGCCGCAGGTCACGCACCGTGCGTCCGTTCCGCCCCGCCATGTGGTTCCTTCCCGCCGTCCCCCGACCTGCAAGATACCGCTGCGCCATCCCTTGACGCGAGTTTCCTCCGCGTCTTAACTCACGTTCTAAATTAAGCCGTGAGGGTGTTCGGGAAGTGAACGCGGGGCCCTCGCGCATCGCCCTCCGGGAAGGGACGCCAGACGTCATGCGCAGAACCCGAGCCGCGGCCGCGAGCGCGGTCACCGTCTCACTGCTGGCCGCCGTGACCGCCTGCGGCGGTGGCTCGTCGACGGACGGCGGGTCCAACGACTCGCCGAAGACGCTCACCTACTGGGCCTCCAACCAGGGTCCGAGCATCGAGGCCGACAAGAAGATCCTCACGCCCGAGCTGAAGAAGTTCGAGAAGGACACCGGGATCAAGGTCGAGTTGGAGGTCATCCCCTGGTCCGACCTCCTCAACCGCATTCTCGCCGCGGCCACTTCGGGCCAGGGCCCGGACGTCCTCAACATCGGCAACACATGGTCGGCCTCGCTCCAGGCGACGGGGGCTCTAGTGCCCTGGGACGCCGAGAACTTCGGCAAGATCGGCGGCAGGGACCGGTTCGTCGGGTCGGCGCTCGGTTCGGCCGGGGCGACCGGTTCGGATCCGGCGGCGGTGCCGCTGTACTCGATGGCGTACGCGCTCTACTACAACAAGAAGATGTTCGCGGACGCGGGGATATCCGGGCCGCCCGCCACCTGGGACGACCTGGTCGCCGACGGGAAGAAGATCTCCAAGGACGGCAAGTGGGCGCTGGGCGCAGAGGGTTCGAACCCGTCGGAGAACATCCACCACGTCTTCGTCCTCGGCAAGCAGCACGGCGCCGACTTCTTCGACGCCGACGGGATGCCCGACTTCACCTCCGACGGGGCCGTCGCGGCGGTCAAGCAGTACGTCGACCTGATGGGCAAGGACAAGGTCGTCGCGCCCGGCAACGCCGAGTACGCGCAGAACCAGTCGCTGCGGGACTTCGCCAAGGACAAGACTGCGATGGTGCTGTGGCAGACCGCCGCGACCACGCTCAAGGCACACGGCATGAGCGCCGACGAGTGGGGCGTCGCGCCGGTGCCGGTCCAGTCCGGCAGCCCGGGGGCGGACACCGCCGTCAACTCGATGGTGGCGGGCATCAACCTGGCCGTCTTCAAGAACACCGACAACATCGACGGCGCAGTGAAGTTCGTGAACTTCATGACGAGCGCGGACGAGCAGACGATCCTCAACAAGACCTACGGGTCGATCCCGCCGGTCAAGGCGGCCCAGCAGGACCCCGCGTTCAACACGCCCGCCCTGAAGGTCATCCGGGACACGCTCGCCAAGAGCGCGGCCCCACTGCCGCAGGTGCCCAACGAGTCGCAGTTCGAGACGGCGGTCGGCACAGCCGTGAAGGAGCTGTTCGCGGAGGCGGCGGCCGGACGGCCGGTGACGACCGCCTCGGTCGAGGAGAAGCTCTCCGAGGCTCAGCAGCAGATGCCGAAGAAGTGAGCGTTCGATGACCGTGACCGCTCAACCCGCGGTCGGGGAGGAGGCGTTGCCCGGTGCGACGGGGCCGACCCCGCGCCGCCGCACCGGGCGAGTACGCCGTATCGCCCTGCCGTATCTGCTCCTGCTGCCCGCCCTGCTGCTCGAACTCCTCGTGCATCTGGTGCCGATGGTCATCGGCATCGTGATGAGCTTCAAGGAGCTCACGCAGTTCTACATCCGCGACTGGGGCGCCGCGCCCTGGGCGGGGTTCGACAACTACAGCCTGTCCGTGGACTTCGACGCGCCCGTCGGCGAGGCGCTGCTCCACTCCTTCGTCGTGACCTGCGCCTTCACCGTGCTGTCCGTCGGCCTGTGCTGGCTGCTCGGCACGACGGCCGCGGTCTACATGCAGGAGACGTTCCGCGGGCGCGGCCTCCTAAGGGCGATCTTCCTCGTCCCGTACGCGCTTCCGGTCTACGCGGCCGTCATCACCTGGGCGTTCATGTTCCAGCGTGACAACGGCCTGGTGAACCACGTGCTGCACGACCAGCTGGGCCTCACCGACAGCCCGTCCTTCTGGCTGATCGGCGACAACAGCTTCGTCGCGCTGCTCGTCGTGTCGGTCTGGAAGGGCTGGCCCTTCGCCTTCCTCATCGTGATGGCGGGCCTGCAGAACATCCCCAAGGAGCTGTACGAGGCGGCGGCCATCGACGGGGCCGGCATGCTCCAGCAGCTCCGCCGCATCACGCTGCCCTCGCTGCGGCCGGTCAACCAGGTGCTGGTCCTGGTGCTCTTCCTGTGGACGTTCAACGACTTCAACACGCCGTACGTGCTGTTCGGCAAGGCGGCTCCGGAGGCGGCGGACCTGATCTCGATCCACATCTACCAGTCGTCGTTCGTGACTTGGAACTTCGGGACGGGGTCGGCGATGTCCGTGCTGCTGTTGCTGTTCCTGCTGGTCGTGACGGGCGTCTACCTCGCCCTGACCTCGCGCGGACGGAGGGCCGCCGATGTCTAGCCAGTCACTGTCCAAGGAGTCGTCCAGCCAGTCACCGCCCAAGCGGTCGCTGTCGGCGCCGCGGTCGCCGATGGCCGCGCCGCGCTCCTTCCTCTGGTCGCGCCGGATCTTCCTCACTCTGCTGACCGGCTTCGTCCTGCTGCCCGTGTACGTGATGCTGTCCAGCTCGCTGAAACCGCTGCAGGACGTGTCGGGCGAGTTCCGCTGGGTGCCCAGCGGGCTGACGATCCGCCCCTACATCGACATCTGGTCGACCGTTCCGCTGGCCAAGTACTTCGTCAACTCGCTGATCGTGGCGGGCACGGCGACGATTCTCTCGGTGATGATCGCGATCTTCGCCGCCTACGGGGTGAGCCGCTACCGCTTCCGCGGGAAGCGCCTGTTCACCGTGACCGTGCTGTCCACCCAGATGTTCCCCGGGATCCTCTTCCTGCTCCCGCTGTTCCTGATCTACGTGAACATCGGCAACGCCACCGGCATCGCACTGTTCGGCTCGCGGATCGGTCTGATCCTCACGTATCTGACGTTCTCGCTGCCGTTCTCGATCTGGATGCTGATCGGGTACTTCGAGTCGGTGCCGCGGGACCTGGACGAGGCGGCGATGGTGGACGGCTGCGGGCCGCTCGGCGCGCTCTTCCGGGTCGTCGTGCCCGCCGCGGTCCCCGGGATCGTCGCGGTCGCGGTGTACGCGTTCATGACCGCGTGGGGCGAGGTGCTGTTCGCGTCGGTGATGACCAACGACACCACCCGCACGCTCGCCGTCGGCCTCCAGGGCTACGCCACACAGAACGACGTGTACTGGAACCAGGTCATGGCCGCCTCGCTCGTCGTGAGCGTCCCCGTGGTCGCCGGGTTCCTGCTGCTCCAGCGCTATCTGGTCGCAGGGCTCACCGCCGGGGCCGTGAAGTGACCGACTCCGCCACCTCCCGCGTCTCCTCCGTGCGCTCCGACTCCCCCTTCTCCGAAAGGACTTCTGTGACCATCGACCTCGCCGCGCTCCCCCAGGACTTCGTGTGGGGGACGGCCACGTCGGCGTACCAGATCGAGGGTGCCGTCGCCGAGGACGGCCGCTCGCCCTCCATCTGGGACACCTTCTCGCACACGCCGGGACGGGTGGACGGCGACGACCACGGGGACGTCGCCTGCGACCACTACCACCGCTGGCGCGAGGACATCGCCCTGATGAAGGAGCTGGGCACCAACGCGTACCGGCTGTCGGTGGCCTGGCCGCGGGTCGTGCCGGGCGGCGACGGTCCGGTGAACGCCAAGGGGCTCGACTTCTACGACGCGTTGGTCGACGGCCTGTTGGAGGCGGGGATCACCCCGTCGGTGACGCTCTACCACTGGGATCTGCCGCAGGTGCTCCAGGACCGGGGCGGCTGGCCCGAGCGCGACACGGCGTACCACCTTGCGGCGTACGCGACGGCCGTAGCCGAACGTCTCGGTGACCGGGTCCGGCACTGGACGACCCTCAACGAGCCGCTGTGCTCCGCATGGATCGGCCACCTGGAAGGGCTGATGGCTCCCGGGCTCACGGATCTCACGGCGGCCGTCCGCGCCTCGTACCACCTGCTGCTCGGCCACGGCCTCGCCACGCAGGCGATCCGCGCCGCGGCCCCGGGCGCCGAGGTCGGCATCGTCAACAACCTCTCCAGCATCGAGCCGGCCACCGACCGCCCCGAGGACATCGCGGCGGCCCGGCGCGTGGACGGCCACACCAACCGCTGGTGGCTCGACCCGGTGCACGGCCGCGGCTTCCCGGCGGACATGCGCGAGGCGTACGGAGTCGAACTGCCCGAGCGGGCGGGCGACTTGGCAACGATCGCCCAGCCGCTGAACTGGCTGGGCCTCAACTACTACTTCCCGTCGGCCGTGGCCGACGACCCCGGCGGCCCGGCTCCGTTCGCCCGGTCGGTCCGCCGGCCGGGCATCCCGCGCACGGGCATGGACTGGGAGGTCGACGCGTCCGGCATCGAGAGCCTGCTGCTGCGCCTCACCGACGACTACGGCGCCCGGCGGCTGTACGTCACCGAGAACGGCTCCGCCTACCCGGACGTCGTCCGCGCCGACGGTACGGTCGACGACCCCGAGCGCGCCCTGTACCTGGAACAGCATCTGGCTGCCTGCGCGTCGGCCGCCCGCAAGGGGGCTCCACTGGCGGGCTACTTCGCCTGGTCGCTGCTGGACAACTTCGAGTGGGCGTACGGCTACGACAAGCGTTTCGGGCTCGTGCACGTCGACTACCGGACGCAGCGGCGCACGGTGAAGGGCAGCGGGCGACGGTACGCGGAGATCATCCGGGAGCACGGCGGGAGGGCGCGGAGGGCGGCCTGAGGCTCACCGGCGGAGTTCCTCCGGAGCTCACCGACCGAGTCCGGGACTCACTGGCCGAGTCCGAGGCTCGCCGGCCGAGTCCGAGGCTCACTGGCCCAGTTCGTCCAGGGCCGCGGTGAGTTCCGGGGCGACGCGTTCCCTGACCCAGGCGACCTGCTCGTCCCCCGCGCCACGCGGGACGGTCTCGATGAGCATGATCAGGTAGAGATAGCTGCGGTAGAGGGCGAGGCGTTGACGGGCCGAGTGGGTGAACTCAGCTTGTCCGCCCTCTTCTTGATATCCCGTCAGGAAGTCGTGGTCCTTCCCGATGTCACCGAGCAGCGCCAGCGAGACGAAGTCGGCGAGCGGGTCTCCCCAGAACATCCGCTCGCCGTCGATCAGTCCGCCGATCCTGGGCTCGCCGCCACCTTCCGGGCGGTCGACCAGGATGTTCCCCTGCCACAGGTCGAAGTGCACCAGGCGCGGGACCGTGACCTCGTCCAGGGCGTCGTACGCCGACTTGGCCGCGCGGGCCACCTCGTCCACCGGGCGCGGCAGCCAGGCCTCGTACCGGCGGGCGTCCTCAAGGACGGCGTCGTAGATGGCGGTGAAGGCCGTACGCCAGTCTGCGGACAGGGGGCCGAGGGCACCGGACGGGTAGCCGAAGCCGGGGCCGGTCACCTGGTGGAGGCGGGCCACATGTCGCCCCAACTCCCGGCGCAGAGTTGCCTGTTCAGCCTCTGGGTAGGTGTCCCATGAATCGCCGGGGCAGGCCGTCATCAGGAGGTGGGAGCCTTCGGGCGCGTCCAGGCAGACGTGCACGACTCGCGGCGCGGGCAGGTCGACCGTGGCGGCGGCGCGGTAGAACTCCGCCTCCGAGACGAGGAGTTCACGCTCGTGGCTCATGCCGGGGACGGCCGGCGGGGGCGGGATCTTCAACATGTACCGGCTGCCGTCGGTGAGGCGGAGTTCCTCGACGGTGTTGTACGTCCCGCCGCTCATCGCCCGGCAGCCGACGAGGCTGCCGGGCGGGAACCCGGCCGCCTCCAGGATCCGTCGGGCCCGCTCCTCCGACATTCCGCCCCACCCCGTTCTCGTCGTTGCGTCGCTCGGTCGGCGACCGCCGCCGCGCGACTCACCCGGCCGCGTAGACGTCCTCCACATAGCGGCCCGCCGCGATCAGCTCGTCGAGCCACCGCTCGCAGGCCGCGTCGTCGGCGTCCTGCGTACGGTCCCGGTACAGGATACGGAAGGCGTCGCGCACCCCGGGTGCCATCCGTGAACCGTCGCCGCAGACATAGACGCGGGCACCGGAGTTCAGCAGGTCCCACACCTCGTCCGCCTCGGCGGCGATCCGGTGCTGGACGAAGCTCACGCCGTCGACGGGAGCCGCACTGAAGGCAGGGCGCAGGGAGACGGCTCCGGCGGTCTCGGCGGCGAGGAGCTCCTCGGCGTGCAGGAAGTCCGCGTCCGGGGCGTCGCAGCCGAAGTAGCAGAGAGCGGGGGCCAGTTGGCTGCCGACAGCGGCACGGTCGGCGATGGCTCCGCGGAAGGGGGCGAGGCCCGTTCCCGCGGCCACCATGACGACCGGTGCCGAGTGGTCGACGCGGAAGGCCTCCCGGCACGGCTGGACCCGGGCGAGCACCGTGTCACCCGGCTTGACCGCGCTCAGATGACCGGAGCCGGTCCCCGTGTAGATGCCGTTCCCCGAGCGGGCCGGCGCCTCCAGCAGCGAGACCATCAGGTCGGCGTGAGAGGGGTCGGTGGCGGGCGAGGACGAGATCGAGTAGGTGCGGGGGCGCAGCGGCGTGAGGATCTCTTCGAGCAGCAGCGGCCAGTCCAGTGCGCCGCACAGCGCGGGGTACGCCTCGACGAGCTCGATCAGGGTGCGCGGATCGGAGTCCTGGAGCTTGGCGAGGGCGGCCCGTTCCGGCGGGCACGGGTTGGTGGCGGCGAGTACCGCCAACCGGTCGGCGGTGGGACGCTCCTGCAACTCCACGTGGTGCAGGAGCAGTTGACGGACCGTCAATGGCCGGTCCACTGCGATCCCGTCGCGGCGCGGACGACTCGCCCGGATGTCGAGCACGTCGTCGAGGTCCACGCCGAGCGCGGTCGCTGCCCTCTCGACGAGTTCCGGCGAGTTGACGGGCAGCACGGTGAGGTGGTCGCCGGTGCGGTAGGCGGTGCCGTCGGGCAGCGCGAGCCGCACGAAGCGCTTGGTCCGCGGGTGCCCTGGGGCGGTGAGGTCGTAGGCCTCGGTGACCGTCATCGGGACGAGGTCGTGCCGGGCGGCGAGCGTGTCGAGGGGGCCGCCGGTCAGCGTACGGACCTCGTAGGCCGCCGTGTCGTCCGGTGCGGTGTCGTCCGTGGCGTCGGGGTCGCCGTACTTCTCCAGCAGGGCGGTGCGCAGCTCGGCGGTGAAGCCGCGGACGGTCCCGTTCAGGTCGCCCGAGGCGTCGGCGGCCGCGCGGTCCAGGAGCCGGGTACCGCCCAGTCCGGCCAGCCGGTCGTCGATGCGGGTCGGGAAGTGCTGGTACGTGGCGGCCCAGTTGCGGTCGCCGACTCCCAGGACGGCGTACGTCAGGTCCGGCGCGGCCGGGGCCCCGTCGAGCCAGGCGGCGAACGCGGTGGCGTCGTCGGTGGGCCGGCCGTTGTAGGAGGCCGCGGTGATGACGACGGGGCGGCCGGTGGGCAGCCCGTCGGCGTACGCGTCCAGCGCCGCCACCTCGGTCTCGCACCCCAACACGGCTGCCTCGTCGGCCATTTGAGCGGCGAACTCACGACAGGTCCCGTAGTTACTGCCGTGCAGGAAGAGCGCTCGGGTGCCGGATCGTACCCGGGCGGGCAGCGTCCTCTCGTCGGCCACCGTGTCCTGTTGCCGCACGGCGCCCGGGAGTTGGGCGTGCTCCCGGTCGGCCGTCGCGCGCGGGGTGAGCGTGAGCGTGAAGCCGTCGGGCTTCAGTGTCAGCGTCTCCTTCACCGTGAGCCGGTAGTCGGCGTGGTCGCGCAGCCGGTAGCGGTGGACGAGCATCGCCAGCAGCATGGTCGCCTCGTGGAGCGCGAACTGCCGCCCGATACAGGCGCGTTCACCGGTGCCGAACGGCTTGAACGCATGCGGTGAGCGCGCGGCCTCCGCCTCCGGTGTGAAGCGCGAGGGGTCGAACAGCTCGGGGTTGTCGCCCCACACCGGCTGCCGGTGCAGCATCGGAGCGAGCACCATGACGCCCTGCCCGGCCCGCACCGGGATCCGCCCGCCGAGCAGCGTGTCCTCACGTGCGTGCCTGCCGAACACGGCGGCCGTCGGCCACAGCCGCAGCGCTTCGTTGAGCACCTGCCGGGTGTACGCGAGCTGCCCGACCTCCTCGAACGTCGGCTCGGGGTCGGCCGTGTCGCCCCACAACGCGTCCACCTCACGCTGTACGAGCTGGAGCACGGCGGGGTGCTTGGAGAGGTAGTGGAGCGCGAACGACATGGCGCCGGACGTGGTCTCGTGGCCCGCGATCAGGAAGGTGATCACCTGGTTGCGGATGTTGGCGGTGTCGAGCGTGGTGCCGTCGGCGGGGTGCTCGGCGGAGAGCATGAGTCCGAGCAGGTCGTCGGCGGTGCCGTCTCCTTCGGAGACCCGGGCCTCGATCACGTCGTCGACCACCTGCGCCAGGTAGTCGGAGTCGCTCTGGAAGGCCGCGTCCGCCGCGGAGTGGTCCTGGCCGGGAAGACGGCTCAGCCTGGTCATGCTCCACTCCAGGCACCGGACCATGGCCTCGACGAACGGATGCGGCTCGTCCCGCTCGAAGGACCCGAAGTCGTAGCCGAACCCGGCAAGACCGATGGTGTCGAGCGTCATCCGCGTCATGTCGTCGGGGACGTTCACCGGAGCCCCGTCCCGGGCCCCGCGATCCCACGAGCCGATCAGCCTGCGCGCCACCTTCAGCATCACCGGGTGATACGTCCGCATCGACCCGAGTGCGAAGGCCGGCATGAGGATGTCGTGCGCCTTGGCCCAGTTCGGCTCGTCGTTGTACGCCGTGAAGAGTCCGTCGGCGGCGAACTCCCGCACGTTCTGCAGAGCGGGCCCGACATGCTTGGCGAACCGCGTCTCGTCGGCGAGTTCGGTCACCAGCTCCAGGTCACTCACGAACAGGGTGTCCCGGCCGTGCAGCCGCCGCACGAGCACCGACCCGTGGGCACGGCTCAACTCCATGACCTGCTGCAGCGGGGTGCGGCCGGGTCCAACGGCGGAAATGTCGACGACAGGAACACCGTCAAGGGTCCCGACGACCTGCGGATGCGACACGGTGGGGGGCATGACGCGACAACTGCCTTTCGTGGTACGGAAGTCACTGCCGTCCCAGCTTCAACCAGTCCTCGGGACCGTTCGCGCCACAGAGCTACACGATCGTGTAGCGCTTTCCGTCCGGCGGCCCTTGCAACCGGGGCGCCCCTTGAAGCACCGGTCACCCCTCCCGCCCCTTCAGGGGTGGGAGGAACTGCGCGATCAGCCACAGCGGACCCGCACCCAACACACACGCCCGGCCGTCTCCCCCGCCGAACAAGCGGAGCGCATAGGCTCCGCCACATGGAACAGAGCGAGATCATCCTGCGAGCCATCGGCGTCCTGACCGAGACCCAGGAGATGGTGCGCAGGCTCAACGAGGATGTCGAGGTCGACATAGACGCCGGAGAGGCGCAGCTCGGCAGGCTGGTGACCGAGGTGTTCCCGTCGGTCGAGGTCCCCGGCGACGCGACCCCGGCAGAGGCGGGTCAGGCCGTCGTCGACGCCCTGATGCCCGCGGCGATCTCCCTGGTCGGCGCCTTCGCCTTCCTGTTCTCGGAACTCGCCGAGGTCCACGACACCGGCCGCATCGACATCAAGAGCACCGAACTCCTGCGCGGGCTCGCACTCCGCCTGTCCAACTCGAACACGCGCACGGACAACGACGACAGCGACGACAGCGACGACGACGCCTGACCATGTCCGACGTGCCTCCCGAATCCGCGGTGGTCTGGCGCAACCGCGCCATGACCCTCTTCGACCGCATCCCCATGCCCATCGCGGTGTGTGACGTCTACGGGGCGATCATCCTGGCCAACCCGGCGATGGCGGCGGAATGGGGCGCGACTCCGGGAGGCCTCCGCGGCCGGGACGTACTGGATCTCTTCCAGCCCCAGGAGGCGACACAGGTGGAGCGCATCGCCCAGGCGCTGCGTCTGCGTCACCGCTCGCGCTACCAGATCTCGGTCCGCTGGCGGACCCCCGGCGGCACCGAGCGGTACGGCGAGCTGACGGCGGACCCTGTCAGCGACACCGTCGACGCGACCACCACCCTGCTCGTCCTGCTACGGATGCTCGGTGAGCAAGAGCCGAAGACACCGGCGCCCGCTCCCGCCGAGCCGCCCGCCACTCCGGCCGAGGCCCGCATCCTGGCCCTGCTCGCGGGCGGCGCGACCACCGCGCACGCCGCCCGCGAGACAAGCCTCACCGTGGACGGCGTCAACTACCATCTGCGCCGCCTGACCCGCCGCTGGAACGCTGCCAACCGGACGGAACTCGTCGCCCGCGCCTACGCCCTGGGCGTGCTCACCCCCGGCACCTGGCCGCCGTCCGCCGCTCCCCTCGGCTAACGAGCCGCCCGGCCCGCAGCCTCGCCGGCCGAGGCGGGTCGCCCGGCGGGCGCCCCGAACCTGGCCAGGCAGTGCCACACCTTCTTCAGGTCCTGCGGGTCGTGACGCCCCGTGCGCGCGGCGTCACCGATGACCCGAGGGTCGAGGTGCCCGTCCTCGGCGATCCGCGCCCCCAACTCGACGTACCGCGGACCGCGAAAATCCGGATGGCGGCTCAACTCCTCGACGGAGAGCCGGTATCCGGGGTGCCATTCGACCGGGCAGGGCAGCCGCCGGGCCGCGGCCTCGACGGTGGTGCCGCGGTAGCAGGGGTCCAGGACCAGTGCCTCCATGTCCCGCTCCAGGGCGACCCGTCCGTGCACCTGCGCCTCGATGTAGTCGTCGAGGGCGTCCCGGTCGTCCGCCTCGGCCAGGCCGATGAGGGACATCCCGTCGGCGACCCCGAACGCCGTCGGATCGACAGAGCTGTCGGGATAGCAGAACGTGGCACGCCACAGCGCGTCCGAGGTCAGCCGGAAGTGCGCGGAGCCGAATCTCGGTGCGGCGCCGACCACTTGGTGCCGGAAGTTCAGCGCGCCGTACACCGGCCGCTCGTGCGGGGCCGCCGCGTCGTACGCCCCGCCGAACATCCGGCTCTCCCAACGCCAACGGTCGCCGCCCGGACGCGCCGTCAGCCCGCCGTTACTGGTACCCGTGACGAACTGCGAGTGGTACGTGCCGTCCTCGGCCAGCGCCTCCAGGATCGGGCGCCCGCGCGCCAGCCGGTCCGGGTGCAGATTCAGCGTCACCCTCAGTGCCGGATCGACGGCGGGCCCGGACGACAGCGCCGCGACATGGAGCAGGGCCCGCGCCCGCGGTGAGCCGGTGTCCCCGAAATTCACTGGATCTCCCTCGACGCGACTAAGTAGCCTAGGTCAGAACCTAGTACCCCTAGGTTCAGCCCAGCCGGTCACGACTCACCAGGAGAACCCCTCACAATGAGACCACTCACCGAGCAGGACATCCGAACCTGTTTCATCAACTGTTCCAAGGGCGAGGCCAAACGACTGCCGATACCGCGCGATCTGGCGGAACGACCATGGGACGACCTGGACTTCCTGGGCTGGCGAGACCCCGGAGCACCCGACCGAAGCTATCTGGTGACCGAGCGGGCCGACCGGCTCACCGGTGTGACCCTGCGCTTCCCCTCCCGGCAACGCGGCTTCCCGCACCGCAGCATGTGCTCGGTCTGCCTGACGACCCACCCGGGCAACGGCGTCTCCCTGATGACGGCACGCAAGACGGGGCCGGCCGGCCGCGAGGGCAACTCGGTCGGCATCTACATGTGCGCCGACCTCGCCTGCTCCCTCTACCTACGCGGCAGGAAACAGCTCGACTCCGGCTCCCGTATCGAGGAGAGCCTCACCCTGGACCAGCAGATCGCCCGAGCGACCGGCCATCTGTCGGCCTTCCTGGACCGGCTGTACGCCTGACGGATCGCCGCGCCTAACCGTCCCGCAGCCGCGAGGCCTCCACCCGGTGAAGGTGGATGAGGATGTCGTGGGACGGGGCGAGTGCGATGTCGCGGTCCGCTTCCGGGTAGTCCGTGCCTATGCTGCGCGTCGGCCTCGCCGTCGACAGCCACGCACGGGCGGCGGCCGGGGCGGTACGCAGGTCGAGTACGTAGTCACGGTGGCGCACGCGGTCCAGGGTGGCTTCGTTGCTCCCCGGGGCCGCCGGCCCCACCGTGAAGCGCTGGAGCCTGCCGTCCGGTCCCGTCGCGTTGAACGAGCCCCGGTCGAAGGTGAATCCGACGCTGACGTAGTCACGGCCGAGTGCGTCACGCAGGAACGCGCCCTGCATCTTCGGGTACCACTCCGGCTCGTGCGTCACATAGCCGACGTGGGCGTTGTGCGCCGACAGCAGGACCTTGGCGCCTGTGTGCCGCTGCCACCAGGCCACGTTGTCCGCCATGATCCGGTCGCGGTAGAGCATGCAGGCGGCGACCTGCTCGGGGTCCTCGGCGTCGAAGTCGTACCCGCGGGCTGTCTGGTCGATGGCTGTCGCGTGCTGGACCGCCCAGTCGTACGCCTCGCCGGCCCCACTGGCGCCCTTGATCAGCTCCAGTGCCTCACCGGTCCTGACCGCCATCTCCCTGCGTTCGGCGAGCGGACGGTTCAGGTACCGCTCGATGTACTCGCCGGCCTGGACGGTCGGACGCAGGCCGCGGTAGAGCCTGTTGACACGGTCCAGCAGGCCGGGGTGGTTGCGGGCCACATAGTCGGTGACGAGGTCGTACAGCTCGGGGCCGTTGTAGGCGAAGTCGTCGCCCATGAACCGCACCGGATCGTCCGGGTGCTGGCGGTTGTACGCGCGCATCCACTCGACGAGTTCCAGGTACTCGGAGTTGTTCCACAGCCGGTAGTCGCGCTGGAACTCGTCCCGCATGATGCGCCGCGGGTCGCCGGTGCCGTACAGGACGTAGTCGTTCAGGCGCAGGCCCGTGCTCCAGCTGGCCTCCAGGGCGAAGGTGCGGAAGCCCTTCTCCTCGACGAGATGGCGGAAGACGCGGTGCTTCATGGCGAAGAAGTCGTGCGAGCTGTGGGTGGCCTCGCCCAGGCCCACGACACGTGCGTCACCGATCATGCGGGCGAGGGGGCGGAGATCGCGGGTGTCGCCCCGCGGTTCGACGGTTCGCAGCGGATGGGCGGCGCGCTGAAGGGCCTCGACGACCTCCCTGTCCGTGGGTGCGGCCGACGCCGGTGTCGCGCCGGACGCCACGATGCCGAGACAGACGAGCAGGGCTAAGACGAATCCCGACCTATGCCATTTCATGATCCAAGGCTCGCGCGCGAACACGGCCCGGGACCATCCGGCACACCCCCGTTCTCTCCTGAGGTCAGCCACGTGCGCACGCCTGTGGTCTTCCTCAGGACGGCCGCCGCGTGCGACGCGGACGGGGCACGAACGGCCCTGGTCAACGCGTTCTCGGCCGTGTCAGACTGGCCGCTCGGCCTGTGCCTCCTTGCCATCGTCTCGGGTGAGCTGCGCCGTCTGGACTGGTTCGGTGCGGCTGTGGAACGGGAAGTGCCCAAGGATGCGAGATGTACGTGAGGCGTGGGCCGCGGGCAGGGCCCGGGTCGCGAAGTGGCGCCAGGAGCCGGTGATCGTCCAGACGGTCCGTTCCGCGGCCGCCGCGACGATCGCGTACGTGGTGGCGCTGCGGTTCAGTCCCGAGGCCGCGCCTCTCACCGCTCCCCTGACCGCGCTCCTCGTCGTCCAGGTCACGCTCTACGCCACCCTCACGACCGGCATACGACGGGTCAACGCCGTGGTGGCGGGCGTCCTCATCGCCATCGGCTTCAGCGCCCTCGTGGGGCTGACCTGGTGGAGCCTGGGGTTGCTCATCCTCGCCTCGCTGGCCGTCGGACACCTGGTACGGGTCAGCGAGTTCGTGCCCGAGGTGGCGATCAGCGCGATGCTGGTCCTCGGTGTCACCCGGGTCGGCGACACGGCCTGGGCGCGGATCCTGGAGACGGTGATCGGCGCTCTGGTGGGGTTCGGCTGCAATCTGCTGTTCGCTCCCCCGGTGTGGGTCGGCGCGGCGGGCGACTCCATCGAGGATCTGGCGCGCAGGATGCGGCAGTTGCTGCTGCGCGTCGGCGAGGAGGCCGCCGGCCGCACTCCGGTGGCGGTCGCGGCGGCGCGGCTCCACGAGGCACGGGAGCTCGACCACGACATCGTCGACGTGGACGCGGCCCTCAAACAGGCCGAGGACAGCCTGCGGCTCAATCCGCGTGTACGGGAGGGGCTGCTGCACCGGGTCGTGCTGCGCACCGGCCTCGACACGCTGGAGATCTGCACGGTGGTGCTGCGGGTCCTCGCCCGCACCCTCACGGACCTCGCCAAGGAGCGGGCGCCCGAGCCGTTGTTCGAGACGGAGATCGGGGCGACCCTGGAGCAGTTGCTCGCCGAGGTCGGGGACGCGGTGGTCAGCTTCGCCGTCCTCGTCACCACGGATGTCAGTCACAGCGCGGAGTCGGCGGAGTCCCGGCTCGCCTCCGAGCTCGTCGCCGCGACCGCCACCCGCGACAAGCTGGGCCAGCTCCTCCTGGAGGAGGTCCAGCGGGACGCCCGGCAGTGGCAGTTCCACGGGGCCGTCCTCACCGAGGTCACCCGGATACTCGACGAACTCGACATGGAGCACCGATCGCGCCGGCTCCTGGAGGAGCTGGACCGCTGCGCGCAGGAACAGCGCGATCGCATGCCCCGCCTGGACCGCCTCCGCCGACGGCTGCGCTCCGCCCGGCGGAACCGTACCGCCCCGTCACGTCGTACTACGTGACGTGCTGATCGCCGTACGACGTCCCGACGACGGACGTCCATGGCGACCGCGGAACGACATGTCCATATGAAGACAGAGGGAGTTACGGATGGCCGACGGCACCGTGCGGATCGACGGGAACTCACTGCGGCTGGCGGGCGGTGTCCAGGTCCGGTTCATCCGCACCCTGCGCCTGCCCGAGACGGGTACGCATCCCCTGCCCCCGGGGCTCGGCGAGTTCCCGCTGCGGCGCGTGGAGGACTACCCGGAGACGGTGCCCGCCGAGTGGCTGGCGCGCGGCGGGGTGATGCTGCCGGTGTATCTGCGCGAGGCGATGTGGCTGAGCTTCGGCGGCACCTCGGAACCGGCCGCTCTCCAGGTGGGCGTCGGGAAGGTGTGCGCGGTCTCCGGCAAGCCGTGGAGCCCCGGGCCGTCGCGGAAGCCGCAGAACTACGTGGTCCTGCCCCGTCAGCCGTGGCTCGACGGCATCAACTCCGGGAAGGGCACGGTCCGTCAGTTCGTGGCGGTCCCGCTCGGTCTCGGTGCCACGGTCGAGGGCCAGGTCACCGGCGAGGAGGTGTGGGGCGGCGTACAGCTGCAGTCGTTCCCGCTGAACGACACCGCGCTGCACGCCTGGCGTGAGGAGCAGCGGCGGCTGGCGGAGGCGGTGGAGCAGCGCCGCAGGAGCGCCGCGGCGGGTGGCTACGGCGCGGCGATGCCCATGGCGCCAGGTTCCGCGCCCCAGTGGGGCGCTCCGGCGCCGGCTCCGGCGGGCGGTGCGCCGCGCGCCGCGGCGGCGATGGGGCTCGGCGTCGGCGGCTCGATGCGTCAGGAGGTCTACGAGGACGACCGTCCGCTGTCGGACTGGGCGACCGCGGCGGCCGGCCGTGTCTTCGTACACCTCGTGACGCCGCCCGAGTGGCGCCGCATCACGGGCGAGGCGCCCCCGCCGTCGCCCGTCGACCGGGCGGCCTACACCCGGGCCGGGCTGCCCTGGTTCGACTACTACGACCAGGACGCCGCGGACCTCGCTCCCACGGACACGCTCGGCGACGTCAAGCCGGTCGGCGACTGGCTCGGCGACGACCACACTCCGTGGCAGCCGCCGTCGCCCCAGCAGGTGAAGCCGCTGGGAGACGCACCGGGCCAGCCCGTCGTGGACGGCGAGTGGTGAAACCGGCTCCGGCCCGCGGCCGGAGTGTTCACCTCACCCGTCGCCCTCCGTGCGCTGCCGCTGCAGCGCACGCGGGCAGCTCGCGCTGCTCGCCTGGGTGAGCAGGACGTGCATGCGCTCGGTGAGCTGTCCGACGTTGTCGGCGGGCCGGTGGAAGGGCAGCCGTACGTCGCCGTGGCCGCGCGCCCGCTCGATGCGCAGCGTCAGTCCGTGCCGGTCGACGGCGAGCGGCTGTACGCGCACGGCGCCGTGCAGGCTGTCCGGTTCGACGAGGCGGGTCAGCCGCTCGACCGCGTCCGGGTGCGCGTCGGCGAGGTGTGTGAGGAGCTGCGCCTCCGCGAGGGCCAGCGGGTCGGGTTCGGCGACGGCGAACTCGTCGAGGTCGACGACGACCGCCCCGCCGGGCTCGCGGAGCACGGCGCGCGTGGCGTGGAACGCCAAGTGCCCTTCCTCGGGCGCGAACCAGCCGGCCATCCAGAGCCTGGCGCGGATCCGGTTCCGTACGGGAACGGGCGCCACGTCGGCGAACTCCAGGACGGCGGACGGCTCTCCGCGCGGCGCGCAGATCGCGGCCGCCGCGAGCGTGCTGTCGTCCGGCAGGTGCAGCAGCACCCGGCCGTCCTCGGCGACGGTGTGCACGCCGATGAACTCCTCCCGACCGCCCTCCGCGGTCACCGCGCAGGACCATGCCGCGGCGAGCACCGAGCGGGCACGCTGTGCCGTGGCCGGCGCGGCCGTCCAGCTGTGACGGTCACCCATCCCAAACCTCCCTTAGGTAAGCCTTGCCTAACCTACCGAAGATCGAGGTGTACGCCAACCACATGGCACCGGTCGTCACACCTTGGTGACGGGGAATTCACGGAGTGATGGCACCCAACAGCGCCCGTGCGCACAGGTCGCGCACCTGATCCCGGGACAGCCCGGGCTCCTTGAGCCACTCCAGACAGGCCGCCGCCATGAAGGCGAGCCAGCCCCGCACGGCGATCCGCAGCGTCGGCAGGTCCTCCTCGGTCCAGGCCGTCTCCGGGTCCGCCGCCAGCGCCTCCAGGATCTGCCGCTGCTGCTCGGCGAGCGTCTCGCGGTACACCCTGCGCACGGCCTGGTCGCCCGCCGCCTCGGCGCGGTGGAAGGCGCGGAAGCCGTGCGCGTGCGCCTGCACGTACTCCAGGAAGGTGTCGAGTCCGGCGTCGATCTGTTCGCGCACCGGCACCCCGGGCACGGCGGCGGTGACCCGCAGCATCCGCTTGCTCTCGCGCTCCACCACGGCCGCGAAGAAGTCCCGCTTGGTCGGGAAGTAGTGGTAGAGCAACCCACGTGAGACGCCCGCGAGTTCGGCGACCTGCTCGATCCACACGTCGTCGTACGGGCTCTCCGAGAACAGCCGCGCTCCGACCGAGAGCAACTGCTCACGACGCTCCTCGGTGCTGAGCCGACGGCGTGTGCGCTCCCCCTCGTTGGCGGCCATGTCCGCACCTTACTTGACGTCGGTTCAACAGCGGGATCAGACTGACAGTCGCTATTGAATCCGCGTACAACAAGCCCAACCGGCGTTCGGCACAAGGGAGATGGCGTGATGGCGGGGACGACGAGGAGCACGCTGCCGAAGGGGTTCCGCAGTGCCGAGCTGGGCTGGCCCGAACTGCGCCGCATCCCGCGTCCGCCGCACCGCGTGCCGTTGGTCGGTGACGTCGTCGGCGTCAACCTCCGCACCCCGTTGCAGGATTCGCTGCGCGTCGGGCGACAACTCGGGCCGATCTTCCGGCGCAAGGGGTTCGGCAAGGAGATCGTCTTCGTGTGGGGTGCGAAGCTCTCGGGCGAGCTGGCGGACGAGTCGCGGTTCGCCAAGCACGTGGGCCTTGGGGTCGCCAACCTGCGGCCGGTCGCCGGGGACGGCCTGTTCACCGCGTACAACCACGAGCCCAACTGGCGGCTGGCGCACGACGTGTTGGCGCCCGGCTTCAGCCGCGACGCGATGGAGAGCTATCACGCGATGATGCTGGAGGTCACGGGCCGGCTGACGGACCGCTGGGACGGCGAGCGGGCGGCGGGCCGGGCCGTCGACGTGCCCGGCGACATGACCAAGCTGACGCTGGAGACGATCGCCCGCACCGGCTTCGGCCACGACTTCGGCTCGTTCGAACGCACCCGGCCGCACCCCTTCGTCACGTCCATGGTGGGCGCCCTGATGTACGCGCAGCGGCTCAACGTCGTCCCCGTGCCGCTGGCCCCGGTGCTGATGCGCTCCGCCACCCGCCGCAACGACGCGGACGTGGCGTACCTGAACCGCACGGTCGACAACGTGGTCGAGGCACGCGTCAACGGGCCTGCGGGGGAAGGCGATCTGCTGGACCGGATGCTGGACACGGCCCATCCCGAGACGGGTGAGCGCCTCACACCGGAGAACATCCGCCGCCAGGTGATCACCTTCCTGATCGCGGGCCACGAGACGACGTCCGGCGCGCTCTCCTTCGCCCTGCACTACCTCGCGCAGCACCCCGACATCGCCGCCCGCGCCCGCGCGGAGGTCGACCGCGTCTGGGGCGACACACCCCGGCCCGCCTACGAGCAGGTCGCCAGGCTCCGGTACGTACGACGGGTGCTCGACGAGTCGCTGCGCCTGTGGCCGACGGCGCCGGCGTACGCCCGCGAGGCCAAACAGGACACGGTCCTCGGCGGTGTCCATCCGATGCGCCGGGGCGCGTGGGCCCTGGTCCTGATCCCACTGCTGCACCGCGACCCGGAGGTGTGGGGCGCGGACGCGGAGGGGTTCGATCCCGACCGCTTCGGGCCGGGTGCCGTACGGGCCCGGCCCGCACACACGTTCAAGCCGTTCGGCACCGGTGCGCGGGCGTGCATCGGGCGGCAGTTCGCGCTGCACGAGGCGACGCTGGTGCTCGGGCTGCTGCTGCGCCGCTACGAGCTGCGGCCGGATCCGGCGTACCGGCTGCGGGTGGCCGAGCGGCTCACGCTGATGCCGGAGGGGCTGACACTGCACCTCGACCGCCGCTCTCCCGCGGCTCCCGCGCAACCGGAGGTCCCGGCGGTGTCGGAGACGCCCTCGGCCTCACGGTGTCCAGTGACCGGGGCGGGTGACTGACGCCGGAAGCCTGGTGCCGGGGCCGCCCTTCGCGGCGTTGACCTGCGGCTGGGTGAGGAAGAGCGCGCCGGTCAGGTCGGCGTCCGTGAGATCGGTGTCACGCAGGTCGGCGCCGATCAGATCCGCGCTCCGCAGATCGGCGCCCGTCAGGTCGGCGGCGATGAGGTACGCGCCACGGAGGTTGGCGCCGCTCAGGTCGGCGCCCTTGAGCCGGGCGCCCATGAGGTCGGCGCCCCGACGCTCCTTCTTCCTGCCCCGGCCGAGGCCGGCACGCGCCAGCTCACTCGCGCGCAGCAGCAGGACGTTGACGTCCTGGCGGACCGACGACACGTCCAGCCCGGCGAGCTCTTCCGGGGCCCGACGGGTCAGCGCCTCGGTCCTGTCGAGCTCGCGGCGCAGTTCGGAGTGGATCGGGCGGGCCGCGGACAGGTCCAACGCCTCGGTGAGATACCGGAGAAGCTCGTGGAGCTGTCGTACGACCGGGAACACGTCGAACATGAGCCGGGCCCGCTCCCCGGAGCCCGAGCGCCAGTCCGCGCCTTCGAAGGTCACCTGCGAGACCTTCTGGCCCGCGCCGAAGCAGTCGTAGACCGTGCAGCCGTTGAAGCCGCGCTGCCGCAACTCCGTGTGGATGCCGCAGCGGTTGTCCGTCCGGAGGTTCCGGCAGGGGCTTCCGGCGGCCTTGTCGATCGCGAAGTCCGCCGAGGCGGTGAAGGGCAGTGCCACACAGCACAGCCCGAAGCACTGGGTGCAGTCCGCCTTGAGTTCGGTGGGGGCGGATGCTTCGGTGCCGGTTTCGTCTTGCATGTCTCCCACCCTACGCAGCGCGCATCCAACTCCCTCGCGGGGAACGAACTCACCGATGAGTTCTCGGCGCCGGAGGCGTCTCCAATACAGCTGAGAACAGACTCCGCCACCGCGGAGGAAAGAGCCCCTTCACAGACCCCGGAGAGCCATCATGTGCACCCACTGGCCCACGTGCCCCACCGCCGACAGCCCCGACCACCACGACGCGGTCACCGTGTCCGCCCACCCGGAACAGGGCTGGAACCTGCTGTGCAACGGCACCGTCGTCTTCGACGACACCGGCGAACTCCTGCCGGACGGACGCGTCGTGGGCCCGCTGCGCACGATGCGCGAGCCGGTGGCGGCCTGAGGGCGTCTTCGCGGGTCGGTCGTCCTCGCTCAGCGGCCGAAGAGTTCGAAGGCGACAGCGGGCTTGCCACCGAAGCGTTCGCCCGTCGTCTGCGCGAAGCCGGTGAGGAAGGTTCGTACGTACGCTTCCGGCTCCTCGTCCGTCAACACCTCGATGTAGGTGCGGTGTTCGAGCAGGGAGAGCACCGCGCGCTCCATGCCGGGGGTCGCGTCCACCGCGTGCGTGGGGGTGCTGGAGCCCGCCACGGCGACCCAGCGCACTCCGTTCCAGGGCTCCAGGCCCAGCTCCGGGAAGATCCAGCGGTTACCGGCGTCCGAGGCCGCGTCCAGGGTGGCCCGGCCCACGGCGACATGGTCGGGTGTGTTCCAGGCGACCCCGCCCCAGGTGTCGCGGTGGTTGAGGGTGATCACCAACTCGGGGCGGTGCCTGCGGATCGCCGCGGCGATGTCCCGCCTCAGGGCGGTGCCGTATTCGACGACACCGTCCTTGTGGTCGAGGAACTCCACCTCGGTGACGCCCACGACGGCGGCGCTGGCCCGCTGCTCGCGTTCGCGCAGCGGGGCGCATTTCTCCGGCTCCAGGGTGTCGATCCCCGCCTCGCCTCGCGTTGCCAGGACGTACGTGACCTCGCGGCCGCCGTCCGTCCACGACGCGATCGCCGCGGAGCAGCCGTATTCCAGGTCATCGGGGTGGGCGACGACGGCGAGCGCGCGCTTCCAGTCCTCGGGCATGGGCTTGAGCTGGTCGTTCGTCGAGACGGTCATGGTCGCAGAATAGGCGTTTCGTCGGCCTTGTCATCCGAATTCCGCGGGCGGCGTGCGGCTGGGCGCGCCCCTGTCGTCAGGCCTCGTCGCGTGTGAGCGCCAGCAGGCGGTCCAGAACCCGTGGGCCGCCCGCCCGTACGCCGTCGTGTTCGAACTCGTTCGTCACGTACGTGCGCAGGCCGCGGATCGTGCGGGCGGTGCTCAGGGAGTGTTCGGTGTCGACGTACATGTCGTCGTGGTAGACGGCCGCGGCCACGGGGACCTCGTTGGCGGCGAGGCGGTCGGGGTCGTACAGCGGCGCCCAGTCGGTGCGCTCGGCGAGGAGGTCGGCCGTTTCGCGGAGGGGGCGCAGGGCCGGGTCGCAGTCGAAGGTCCAGGGGTGGACGGACTCGCCGGTGAAGAGGACCGGACCGTCGCCCGCGAGGGTCTTGGCGGCGTCGAACTGCGGAAAGTCGGCGCGGATCCGCTCGGCGGACCAGGCGGTGGGGCGGTCGCCCTGGGCGTAGGAGGCCTCGTGGACCAGTGCGTACAGCGGATGGCCCGCGAACGAGAGGACGGACAGGACGTCTTCCTGGAAGGCGTCGGAGAGGGCCGGGCCCTGGGCCGTGCGGACGAAGGCGTTCTCCAGGAGGTAGTGCAGGCGGTGGCTGCCCTCGCTGCCGCCGAGGAGGATGCCGAGGGACTGGAAGGCCTCGACGGTGAGGCGGTAGCCGCCGTTCAGGACGGGCTCGTGCCGCAGCAGGTGCTCGGCGATGCGCCGGGCCCGCTCGATGTCCTGGGGGTAACGCGCGTAGTGCGCGGCGACCTTGCGCTCGATACGCGGGTAGGCGGCCCGGTAGACGTCGTCGGCGTGGCCGTCCAGGGTGGGCAGGCCGCCGGTGATCAGGGCGGTGCTGAGGCCCTCGGGCGCGGTGGAGAGGTAGTTGACCGTGCAGAAGCCGCCGAAGCTCTGGCCGAGGACGGCCCAGGGGGCGCCGCCGGTGACGGCCGGGCGGATCGCCTCGCAGTCGCGGACGATGGAGTCGGCGCGGAACAGCGCGAGGTGGTCGGCCTGTTCGCGGGGGCCGCCGCGCAGCGGGAGGGTCTGCCGGTTGAGGGGCGTGGAGCTGCCGGTGCCGCGCTGGTCGAGCAGCAGGACGCGGTACTCCTCCAGGGCGCGGCCGAGCCAGGCCTGCTGGCCGACGAAACGATTCGCCCCGAAGCCGGGGCCGCCCTGGAGGTACACCAGCCAGGGCAGATCCTGGTCCGCCTTGTCGCTGCCGACCACTTCACGGGCGTACAGCTCGATCGTCTCCCCGGAGGGGTTGTCGTGATCGAGGGGCACGGTGAAGCGGCGGTCGCTGAGGACGACACCGGGCTGACGATAGCTGGCACTCAAAAGGGGCTCCCGAGACGGATGGATTCCTGACTGCGAACCAGTTCAGCACAAGTTCTCCGGCGAGCCGAGGCCGGGGATCAAGAAATTCGTACTGACCGGCCGATCAGGCCGGGAACCGCCTGCGTACCGAACAACCGCTCAGCGCGGCGGGAGGCTGGAGCGCCGCACCACCAGCTCCGGCTGGAGGACCACGCGCTGGTGCTCGTGCGGGGTGGGTGCCGTCTCGGCCTCGGTCTCCTCCAGGAGGAGCGAGGCGGCGAGCGCGCCCATCGTCACGGCGGGCTGCCGTACGGAGGTCAGCGGGACGGCCGCCGCGGCCGCGAACTCGATGTCGTCGTAGCCGACGATCGCGAGGTCGTCCGGGACGGTCACCCCGGCCGCGAACATGGCCTGAAGGACGCCGAGGGCGAGCAGGTCGTTGGCGCAGAACACGGCGGTCGGACGGTCGCCGAGGCCGAGGAGGCGGGCACCGGCGTCCCGGCCCGCGGCCACGTCGAGCCGCTCGGTGGGCAGCTCGCGCAGGCACTCCGGGCCGAGCCCCGCCTCGTCCAGCGCCTTCAGGGCGCCCGTACGGCGGTCCCTGACCTGGTTCAGGCCGGGCGGGCCGCTCACGTACGCGATGGAGCGGTGGCCGGCGTCGATCAGGTGTCGTACGGCCAGGGCGCCGCCCGCCACGTCGTCGACCGACACCGAGCACTCGGTGGTGCCCTCGGCGACGCGGTCGACGAGCACGAAGGGGATGCCGTGGCGGCGGAACGCCTCGATGTTGCGCCCGGTGGCGTCGGCGGGGGTCAGCAGGACGCCCCGCACCCGCTGCTCGGCGAAGAGGGAGAGGTAGTCGGCCTCCTCGCCGGCGCTCTGCGCGCTGTTGCAGACCATCACGCCGAGCCCTGTCTCACGGGCGGCCCGCTCGGCGCCGCGCGCCACGTCCACGAAGAAGGGGTTGCCCATGTCGAGGACGAGCAGGCCCATGATCCGGCTGCGTCCGGCGCGCAGCTGCCGGGCCGACTCGCTGCGGACGTAGCCGAGCCGGTCGATGGCGGAGAGCACGCGGGCGCGGGTCTCGGAGGCGACCGTGTCCGGGCGGTTGATGACGTTCGAGACCGTCCCCACCGACACCCCGGCGTGCCGTGCCACGTCCTTGATGCCGACCATGTGCCTCACGTACTCCGTCCTGCTGTCCTGCCCCTTCGGGCCGAGAGTGCCAGCGTATCCGCGTGGCTGCCCGCCACGCCCCTCCCTGTGGGAAGCGGTCAGCCGGTCACCTCCACCAGCTCCAGGTCCGTGAGCTCCGCGACGGCCCGGAGCTCCGGCAGCAGACGGCCGGTGGCGAGAGCCCAGTGGTGGCCGACACCGCTCGCGCTCCACGCGTCGGTCCACTCGCCCGGGTCGACGCCGAAGTCGACGCGCGAGGTGGTGTTGCCGATCTCCAGCAGCGGTCCCCCGACGACCTCACCCTCGGATGCGATCAGCTTGTACCGGCCGTCGCGTGCCTGGCCCAGGCCGATGAGTGTCACCGGTCCGTGCTTGACATCGAACTCGACGGACACGCCCCAGCCCCGCTTGCCATGGTAGACGCCCAGCCCACGCAACAGGGGCTTGCGTTCGCTGATGGCGAGGTGGCCGGGCCCGTCGTGGCCCATCTCGACCACGCCGTCTCGGAAGTTGAGGGCCTGCAGCTCGGTGAAGGAACCGCCCGCGCCGAGGCGGTCGGCGATCAGCATGGCCAGTGACGTGCGCAACTCGTACTCGCCGCAGGCCGGGATGCCGCGTGCGGTGAGCAGCGAGGAGCCGAGGATCATGCCGGCGCCGAGCCGTTCGTGGATCTCGCCGTCGAGGCCCCGGTGGTAGTAGGCCAGCGAGTCCAGATCGAAGTCGGCGACCAACTGGTCGAGTCCGGCGGAGACCCGGGCCGCCCAGACCAGGTCGTCCTCGACGACGGAGTCGGCGAGTTCGAAGGTCTTGCGGGTCTCGGCGAGCTTGGCCGCCACCTGGTCGTCCCCGACCTGCTCGACGCGGACCCGCAGGTCGTCGAACTCCAGGACCTCGACATGGCCGCCCGTGTTGCCCGGAACCATCGTCAGGTCGGTGGAGACGTCGTACATGCCGGGATACAGGTGTCCCATGAGGCCGTGCCGGCCGTGGCTCAGCACCGACCGGACGCCCGCGGCACGGATCCAGCGGCCGATGCGCTGCCAGGCCCGCTCGTCCTCCAGATGCCCGGACACCGAGCGGAAGGGGACGCCGACCCGCTCGAAGGCGTTGGCCATCTCGGGCAGCGGGCAGGCGCCGCAGTAGGCGAGCCAGGCGCCGGTGTCGAAGGAGGCGTGGTCCATCGACTCGGTGGGCTGGAGGTTGATGAGCAGCACGGGAGCACCGCTGCGCTGGGCGATCGGGACCAGCATGGTCGCGGTCATGTAGGTGGTGAGGAAACCGACGATGAGGTCGCAGTCGGCTGCGCGCAGCTTCTCGGCGGCGGCCGCGCCCTCCTGGGCGTCGGAGATGAAGCCCACGTCGATGACCTCGGCGTCGAACTCCTGCATCCGCTCGGTGACCCGGGTGGCGGAGCGCTGGAGTTGGGGCAGCAGTTCGGGGAACTGGGGCCAGTAGGCACCGAGTCCGCCCGCGACGAGCCCGATACGGGGCTTGCGGGCGACGGCGGGAGTGCGTACGGCGGTCATGGTGGTCCCTCCGGTCACGGGGCCGGTCGGTTGGGCACGGTCACTTGGGCAGAGTCACTTGGGCAGGGCGAAGTCGACGACACGGATCGGCGACGGCGTCGTTCCGCTGGACTTCTGCTGGTACATGATGGACAGCACGCCGTCCTGGGCGACCCGGGCCTCGTCGAGCACGACCTCACCGAAGGCGTTGAGACCGCTGCCGTCGAACAGCACCTTCCAGTCGGTGTAGTTGGAGGCCTTCGAGGCTCCGACGATGCGTCCGAACGGCATGATCGCGTAGGCGTTGTCGTACTTGTCGAGGATCAGCTTGGTGCGCTGGCTGGAGTTGAGCGGCACCGGGATCTCGGTCTTCCGCCAGGCGCCGGTGGTGATGTCCTTGCGGACGTGGAAGGCGCGGCCGTTGGCGGTACGGTCGTCCACGTAGTTGGTGGTGCACTGCGTGAAGCGGCCCGGGACATAGCTGATGATCGCGTGCGGGCGGTTCGCGGAGTCGGTGGCCTGGCTCTCCTGGTTCATCAGGGAGTGGTCGGGGTTGAGCGCGTCCACGACGAGCCCGGCGTCGTTGACGGCGACCTTGTCGCTGCCGCCGGTGGTGCCGACGGCCGTGCCGGCCGCGTTGCGCCAGGTGCGGCCGCGGTCGGTCGAATAGACGTAACCGGTGTCGTGGTTGGTGATGCCGCCGCCGTTGCACATCACGGCGCCGTTCTGCTCGCGCCAGGTGAAGAAGGCGTGCAGGGTGCCGTCGGCGCTGTAGTCGATGCCGTGCAGGTACATGTTGCGGGCGGTGCTGGAGCCGTGCTCGCTGGTGTACGTGCCGGTGGAGCTGGACCACTCGCCGAGCGCCGTCCACTTCGAACCGTCGTACTCGGCAAGGGCGTTGCGGCCGTTGCCGGAGACGGCGACCCGGTAGCTGAGCTGCAGCCGGCCCTCGGGCGTGGCGACGAACTGCGGGTAGGTGAACTGCGAGGTGAGGCCCACGCCGTCGAGGGTGGTCTGCACGGAGCCGAAGCGGCTCGCGGTCCAGGACCGGCTGGCCGGATCGTCGAGGAGCCCCGCCTCGGACTTCACGTAGAAGAAGCCGTCACTGTGCGAGTCCATGTTGATGTGCAGGCGTCCGTCGATGCGTGAGACGCCCATGGAGATGACGTTGTGGGAGTCGTTGTACCGCAGCTTGTGCGGGAGTTCGGCGGTCTGCCAGCTCGACGCTCCCAGCGCGCGGCGGGCGATCACCGCGCTGCGGTCGGCGGTGTACCAGGCCGCGTACTGATAGCCCTTGTAGGTCAGCAACCCGTTCTTCTGGAAGGAGTTGTTGTTGACCAGGCCGTCGTACGACACAAAGTACAGGGCCTGGGCGTCGAGTTGGGTGTCGGCGATCCTGCTGACCGCCGGGGCGGGGTCGGCCGCGCGAGCGGTGCCGGTCAGGGATGCGGCGGAGAGCAGTGCGGTGGCCACCGCCGCGGCGGCCAGGGACCGTCTTCTCATGGTCATGCTCCTATGCGGGGGACGCCTCGGTCAGGCGAGGTGGAACACTTCGGTGAGCGGTTTCATCGCCGCGTCGGGGCGGTCCCCGTCGAGCGCTTCGAAGAAGTCGCCCATCTCGGCCTGCCAGCGGGCGTTGACCTCGGTCGCGGCCATGGCGGCCTGCGCCTTGGCGAAGTCCTCGGTCTCCAGATAGCCCACCAGCAGGCCGTCCTCACGCAGGAACAGCGAGTAGTTGTGCCAGCCGGTGGCGGAGAGCGCGTCGAGCATCTCGGGCCAGACGGCCGCATGCCGTTCGCGGTACTCCTCCAGGCGGTCCTGACGGACCTTCAGCAAGAAGCAGACACGCTGCATGGTGCGGGACTCCTAGAAGTCGAAGTCGTCGATGTTGTCCTTGTTGAAGACGGTGGGCGGGCCGAGGATGACCTCACCGTCCTTGCCGACCGTGTAGTCACCGAGCTCGCCGGCCTTGAACTTCTCACCCTCGGCGCCGGTGATCTGCCTGGACGCCAGGGCCGCCGCCGCGTACGCGCCGAGGTAGCCGAGCTTCTTCGGGTCCCACAGCGAGAACTGTTCGACCGTGCCGTCCTTGACGTACTTGCGCATCTGGTTGGGCGTACCGAGGCCGTTGAGGACGACCTTGCCCTTGTACGAGGAGGAGCTGATGTAGCGGGCAGCGGCCGCGATGCCGACCGTGGTGGGCGAGATGATGCCCTTCAGCTTCGGGTACGCCTTCAGCAGACCCTGGGTCTCCTGGAAGGACTTCTGGTCGTCGTCGTCACCGTAGGCGACCTTGACCAGCTTCATGTTCTTGTAGGCGGGCTTCTTCAGCTCGTCCTTCATGAAGTCGATCCAGGTGTTCTGGTTGGTCGCGTTCTGGGTGGCCGACAGGATCGCGATCTCGCCCTTGAAGTCGAGCTGCTTGGCGATGTGCTGGACCTGGCTGCGGCCGATCTCCTCGGAGCTGGCCTGGTTGATGAAGAGCTGGCGGCAGTCCTTGGCGGTGTCCGAGTCGTAGGCGACGACCTTGATGTCCTTCTTCATCGCGTTCTTCAGCGGGGTACAGACCGCGTTGGGGTCGTTGGCCGCGATGAGGATGGCGTCCTGCCGCTGCTGGATCAGCGTGTTGATGTACGAGACCTGGGAGGAGGCGCTGGAGTCGGAGGGGCCGACCTCCTTGCCGGTGCCGCCGAACTCCTTGGTGGCCGCGATGCCGGCGTCGTCGACGATCTTCTCGTACGGGTTGTTGATCTGCTTGGGCAGGAAGGCCAGCTTGAGGCCCTTCTTCAGCTCCGCGTCGGGGTTGGCCTTGGCGCTGCTGCCGTTCGACTTCGTGTCGCTCTTCGCGGAGTCCTTGGTCGTGCCGCTGCACCCGGCCAGGGTGACCGTGAGTGCGCAGACGACGGAGGCGGCGGCGAGCACGCGGCCTCGGGTTCGGGTGTGGAGTCGCATGAGGGTGCCTTTCGGGACGTACGACGGTGTACGAGGTGGAAAAAGCGCGGCTTATGAACTGGGTTGTGGAGCTTTTGGACCGGGTGTCGTCGCGGCACGCCGATGTCGGCGTTCGGAGACCACGGAGATGATGCGCGGGGTCAGTACCGAGGCGATGAGGAGCAGCCCGGTGACCACGACCTGGATCTCGCTGGAGATGTCGTTGAGGGTGAGCAGATTGCGCAGCAGCCCGATGAGGAGTACTCCGGCGACCGCGCCGCCGAGGGTGCCCTTGCCGCCGTCGAAGTCGATGCCGCCGAGCAGGACGGAGGCGATGACGACGAGTTCGAGACCGAGGCCGTTGTCGGCGCGGGCGCTTCCGTACCGCAGGGTGTAGACGATCCCGGCGAAGGAGGCGACCACTCCGGAGACGACGAACAGCGCCAGCTTGAAGCGCTTGACCCGGATGCCCGCGAAGTAGGCGGCGTCCTCCTGCGCGCCGATGGCGAACAGGGAGCGCCCGAAGCCGGTGCAGTGCAGCACGACCGCGGTGATCACCGCGAGCACGATGAACAGCGCGACCGGGTACGGGATGAACGTGCCGGGCACGGTCTCGGTGTACGTGGCCCACTCGGCGTACGTCGCCGGGAAGTCGGCGACGGCCTTGGTTCCGAGGACCACCGAGGCCAGGCCTCGAAAGAGGGCAAGGGTGCCGATGGTGACGGCGAGGGAGGGCAGCCCGACACGGGTCACCAGCCAGCCGTTGAGGAATCCGCCGAGCGCGCCGACCAGCAGGCAGATCGGCACGATCATCTCGAAGGCGTAGCCGGCGTCCCACAGCGAACCCGCCAACGCGCTGGACAGGCCCAGCATCGAGGCGACGGACAGGTCCACCTGCCCTGCGACGACCAGCAGGGTCATCGGCAGAGCGATCAGGGCGACTTCGGCGATGTCGTTGAGGGCGGCGGAGAGGTTGGCGGTGTCCGCGAAGCCCTCGGTGCTGCCGGTGCCGACGAGGAACACGGAGATCAGCAGGATGCCGACGACGCTGTCCCAGCGCAAAAACTTGGTGAGCGCGGTCATCGCCTGCTCCTCTTCCTCAGGGCGTTGGTGGTGCGGACCTGCACGATGCGGTCGGCGGTGATGGCGAGGATCAGCAGGGCACCGGTGATGGCCTGCTCCCAGAAGGGGTCGACCTTGAGGACGATCAGCGCGCCGGAGATGGTGGTGAGCAGCAGGGCACCGAGCGCCGCGCCCCACACCGAGCCGATGCCGCCGGTGATCGCCACGCCGCCGACGACGACGGCGCTGACCACGGTGAGTTCCCAGCCGCTGGCCGCGTTGGCGACGACGGTACCGAAGCGGGCCAGCCACAGAGCTCCGGCGAGGCCCGCGATGGCGCCCGAGAACACGTAGGCGACGAGGACCCGGCGGCGGATGGGGATGCCGGCGAGCCGGGCGGCCTCGGGGCTGGACCCGATGGCGTACAGCTCACGGCCGCTGCGGTAGGTCCGCAGGAAGTAGGCGGTGGCGGCGAGTACGGCGACCGAGATCAGCGGCAGGTACGGGATGCCGAGGATGCTGCCGCTGCCGAGCGAGAGCACCGAGTCGGGCAGGTTGACGGCGTTGATCTGGCCGCCCTCGGCCAGGGCGTAGTCGATGCCCTGGACGACGTACAGCATGCCGAGGGTCACGACCAGCGCGGGCACCTTGCCGATGCTGACGAGGGCACCGCTGACGAGGCCGCACAGGGCTCCGATGGCGATACCGAGGAGCATCACGGTCAAGGGTCCGTGGTTGGTGCCCGAGACGAAGTCGCCGCAGGTGAAGGCGGTGAGACCGACGACCGAGCCGACCGACAGGTCGATGTTGCGGGTCACCACGACGACGGACTGGCCGACGGCCAGCAGCACCAGGATCGAGGAGTTGAGCAAGAGGTCCTTGACGCCCTGGCTGTCCAGGAAGGAGTGGTTGGCGAGCCAGGTGCCGAGGATCAGCAGGACGAGCGCGCCGCCGATGCTGATCTCGCGGGCCCGGAAGACCGCGTCGACGAGGTTGCGGGCGTCGCTCTTCTCCGGAGCGGGCGCGGCGGAGGGCTTCTCGCGTGCCGACAGTGCCGACGGTGCCGACTTCATGCTGCCCTCTCCTTTCCGTTACGTCCCGTCGCCGCGGCCATCACGGATTCCTCGGTGGCCTCGGTGCGGGGGATCTCGGCGACGAGCCGGCCCTCGTGCATGACGAGGACGCGGTCGGCCATGCCGAGGACTTCGGGCAGATCGGAGGAGACCATCAGTACGGCGAGCCCCTCCGCGGCGAGTGAGGAGAGCAGACGGTGCACCTCGGCCTTGGTGCCGACGTCGATGCCGCGGGTGGGCTCGTCGACGATGAGCACGGAGGGCTCGGTGGCGAGCCACTTGGCGAGGACGACCTTCTGCTGGTTGCCGCCCGACAGGACGCCGACACTGTCGGACAGCTTGTTGTACTTGAGCTGCAGCTTGACGGACCAGTCGGCAGCGCGGCCCTGTTCGAGGGCGCGGCGCACGAGTCCGCCCTTGCCGAGCTTGTCGAGGCCGGTGAGGGCGATGTTGCGCTCGATGGACATCTCCATGACGAGCCCGCACTGCCGGCGGTCCTCGGGGACGAGGGCGACGCCGGCGTCCATGGCGGCGGTGGGCGAGCCCACGGTCAGGCGCTTGCCGTCCACGTGCACCTCGCCCGCGTCGGCGCGGTCCACACCGAAGACGGCCTGGACGACCTCGCTGCGCCCGGCGCCGACGAGTCCGGCCAGGGCCACGATCTCGCCGCGCCGCACTTCGAAGGAGACGTCCCGGAAGACACCCTCACGCGTCAGGCGCTGCACGGACAGCGCGGTCTCGCCGATCCGTGTCTCCTGCTTGGGGTAGAGCTCTCCGAGGTCACGCCCGACCATCCGGCGGACGAGGTCGTCCTCGGTGAGGCTGTCGATCGGCTCGGAGGAGATCCAGCGGCCGTCCCGCAGCGTGGTGACCCGCTGGCAGAGCCGGAAGATCTCCTCCAGCCGGTGCGAGATGAACAGCACCGCCGCGCCCTCGGCGCGCAGCGTCTCCACGACGGAGAAGAGACGCGCGGTCTCGCTGCCGGTGAGGGCCGCCGTGGGCTCGTCCATGATCAGCACGCGGGCGTCGAAGGAGAGCGCTTTGGCGATCTCGACGATCTGCTGGTCGGCGATGGACAGACCACGTGCGGGGCGCTGCGGGTCGAGGGTGACGCCGAGCCGGGCCATGAGTTCCGCGGTGGCCGCGTGCACCGCCTTGCGGTCGATGCGGCCGAGCGCCCGGCGGGGCTGGCGGCCCATGAAGATGTTCTCGGCGATCGAGAGGTCGGGGAACAGCGTCGGTTCCTGGTAGATCACAGCGATCCCCGCGTCCCGGGCGTCCGCCGGGCCGTGGAAGGTGACAGGAGAGTCGTCGAGCAGCACCTGGCCGGCGTCCGGCCGGTGCACGCCCGCGAGCGTCTTGATGAGAGTGGACTTGCCCGCGCCGTTCTCCCCGGCGAGCGCGTGGGCCTCGCCCGGGAAGAGCTGCAGCGAGACGTCATGCAGGGCCCGCACGGCGCCGAAGGACTTGGAGACGTCCTTCAGGGCCAGGACAGGGGCCGGGCCCGCGTCGGAGTCGTTCATGAGGGCTCCTCAACGTCGAAGGCGATCTCTTGACGTCGTGAAAGGTTTCAATAAGGTTTCACGGAAGCTAGACGCGCCAGCCCGGCGGAGTCAATGGGTCTGAGTCCGAAAGTTTCGCTGCTGGGTCATATAACGCCCCGGTCACGCGACCATCACCGCTCACCCTCTTGACAGCCCTGGCGGCCACGCCTAGCTTCACGGCAATGAAACGATTCACACTTCTCTCGGTGAGCCACCCGCTTGACCGACCGCATGGCATACAGGAGCGCTGACGATGACGAGCCGATCCGACGTTTCCGCTGTGAAGGCCGCCCTCAGGACCCAGGCCATCGAGACGCCTTCATGGGCGTACGGGAACTCGGGGACCCGCTTCAAGGTGTTCGCGCAGCCCGGAGTCCCCCGCAATCCTTTCGAGAAGCTGGACGACGCGGCGAAGGTGCACGAGTTCACGGGGGCCGCGCCGACCGTGGCGCTGCACATTCCGTGGGACAGGGTCGAGGACTACGCGGCCCTGGCGAAGCACGCCGAGGAGCGCGGTCTGAAGCTCGGCGCGATCAACTCCAACACCTTCCAGGACGACGACTACAAGCTGGGCAGCGTCTGCCACCCGGACGCGGCGGTCCGCCGCAAGGCGCTCGACCACCTGCTGGAGTGCGTCGACATCATGGACGCCACGGGTTCGAAGGACCTGAAGCTGTGGTTCGCGGACGGTACGAACTATCCCGGCCAGGACGACATCCGCGAGCGCCAGGACCGGCTCGCCGAGGGCCTGGCCCGGGTGTACGAGCGGCTCGGCGACGACCAGCGGATGCTGCTGGAGTACAAGTTCTTCGAGCCCGCCTTCTATACGACGGACGTGCCCGACTGGGGCACGGCGTACGCCCACTGTCTGAAGCTCGGGCCCAAGGCACAGGTCGTCGTCGACACCGGGCACCACGCTCCCGGGACCAACATCGAGTTCATCGTGGCGACGCTGCTGCGCGAGGGGAAACTCGGGGCGTTCGACTTCAACTCGCGGTTCTACGCCGATGACGACCTGATGGTCGGGGCCGCCGACCCGTTCCAGCTGTTCCGGATCATGTACGAGGTGATCCGTGGGGGTGGCTTCAGTCCGGATGTGGCGTTCATGCTCGACCAGTGCCACAACATCGAGGCGAAGATCCCGGCGATCATCCGGTCCGTGATGAATGTCCAGGAGGCCACGGCGAAGGCGCTCCTGGTGGACCGCGAGGCTCTTGTCGTCGCCCAGCGGTCGGGGGACGTGCTGGCTGCGAACGCCGTCGTCATGGACGCGTACAACACGGATGTGCGGCCGTTGGTGGCGGAGGTTCGTGAAGAGCTGGAGTTGGATGCGGACCCGATGGCGGCGTACCGCCGCTCCGGGTGGGCGGAGAAGATCGCTGGGGAGCGGGTTGGTGGGCAGCAGGCCGGATGGGGGGCGTAGCCGTTGCACGGGCTTGACCGGTCCATTCACCGGAGGACCGCAGGTCGGTGGCTGACTGCGGGTCGGCTTCAGTTGATCGCGCAGTTCCCCGTGCCCCTTACGGGGCACGAGCATACGTACGCACTCTTCTTAAGGACTAGGAACATGGCACCCCATCCCGAAGCCGCCGCTCTGCTGGCCCGGTCCAATCGGCTTGGCGCTGATCCGCGGAACACGAACTACGCGGGCGGGAACACCTCCGCGAAGGGCACCGACACCGATCCCGTGACCGGTGGGGACGTCGAGTTGATGTGGGTCAAGGGGTCCGGGGGCGACCTGGGGACCCTCACCGAGTCCGGGCTCGCGGTGTTGCGGATCGACCGGCTGCTGGCGCTGAAGGACGTGTATCCGGGGGTGGAGCGCGAGGACGAGATGGTGGCCGCGTTCGACTACTGCCTGCACGGGAAGGGCGGGGCGGCTCCGTCGATCGACACGGCCATGCACGGGCTGGTGGACGCGGCACATGTGGATCATCTGCATCCCGACTCCGGGATCGCGCTCGCCTGTGCGGCCGACGGGGAGAAGCTGACCGCCGAGTGTTTCGGGGACAGTGTGGTGTGGGTGCCGTGGCGTCGGCCCGGCTTCCAGCTCGGTCTCGACATCGCCGCCGTGAAGGAAGCGAACCCGCAGGCCGTCGGCTGCGTCCTCGGCGGGCACGGCATCACCGCCTGGGGCGGCACGGCCGAGGAGTGCGAGCGGAACTCGCTGCACATCATCCGTACCGCCGAGGAGTTCCTCGTCGAGCGCGGGAAGGACGAGCCCTTCGGTCCGGTGATCGAGGGGTACGCGGCTCTCGGTGGCGCCGAGCGCCGGGAGCGGGCCGCCGCCCTCGCGCCCGTGATCCGGTCGCTGGCCTCGCAGGACCGTCCGCAGGTCGGTCACTTCACCGACTCCGAGGTCGTGCTCGACTTCCTCGCGAGCGCCGAGCACCCGCGGCTCGCCGCGCTCGGCACCTCCTGCCCGGACCACTTCCTCCGTACGAAGGTCAGGCCGCTCGTCCTCGATCTGCCGCCGACCGTCGGACTGGACGAGGCGATCGCGCGGCTGAACGAACTGCACGCCGAGTACCGCGAGGAGTACGCCGCCTACTACCAGCGGCACGCCCTGCCCGACTCCCCCGCGATGCGCGGCGCCGACCCGGCGATCGTGCTCGTCCCCGGAGTCGGCATGTTCAGCTTCGGCAAGGACAAGCAGACCGCGCGCGTGGCCGGCGAGTTCTACGTCAACGCGATCAACGTGATGCGCGGGGCCGAGGCGGTCTCGACGTACGCGCCGATCGAGGAGTCGGAGAAGTTCCGCATCGAGTACTGGGCCCTTGAGGAGGCCAAGCTCCAGCGGATGCCGAAGCCCAAGCCGCTGGCCACGCGCGTGGCGCTGGTGACGGGTGCGGGCAGCGGTATCGGCAAGGCGATCGCCGAGCGGCTGGTGGCCGAGGGCGCGTGTGTCGTGATCGCGGACCTGAACGCGGAGAACGCGGCCGACGTCGCCACCGCGCTCGGCGGGCCCGACAAGGCCGTCGCCGTCACCGTCGACGTGACCTCCGAGGAGCAGATCGCCGAGGCCTTCAAGGCGGCGGTGCTCGCCTTCGGCGGCGTCGACCTGGTCGTGAACAACGCCGGTATCTCCATCTCCAAGCCTCTCCTGGAGACCACGGCCAAGGACTGGGACCTCCAGCACGACATCATGGCCCGCGGCTCCTTCCTCGTCTCGCGCGAGGCGGCCCGGGTGATGATCGCGCAGGGGCTCGGCGGGGATGTCATCTACATCGCGTCCAAGAACGCCGTGTTCGCCGGTCCGAACAACATCGCCTACTCCGCCACCAAGGCCGACCAGGCCCATCAAGTGCGTTTGCTGGCCGCCGAGTTGGGTGAGCACGGGATCCGGGTCAACGGCATCAACCCCGACGGGGTAGTCCGCGGCTCCGGGATCTTCGCGGGCGGCTGGGGTGCTCAGCGCGCGGCCACGTACGGCATCGAGGAGGAGAAGCTCGGCGAGTTCTACGCCCAGCGGACCATCCTCAAGCGCGAGGTACTGCCCGAGCACGTCGCCAACGCCGTCTTCGCCCTGACGGGCGGCGACCTCACGCACACCACCGGTCTGCACGTCCCGGTCGACGCCGGTGTCGCCGCCGCGTTCCTCCGGTGACGAACGTGACTCAGGAAGCGACAGTGAACCTCAGGAGGCGGCTGTGAAGTCGTACGCCGCGGTCGACCTCGGCGCGTCCAGCGGGCGCGTCATGGTCGGCCGCGTGGGCCCCGACACGCTGGAGCTGACGGAGGCGCACCGCTTCCCGAACCGGCCGGTGCGGACGCCCGAAGGGCTGCGCTGGGACATCCTCGCGCTGTACTCGGGCGTCCTCGACGGGCTGCGCGCGGCAGGGCAGGTCGACTCGGTCGGCATCGACAGCTGGGCCGTGGACCACGGCCTGCTCGACGCCGACGGGGCGCTCCTCGGCAACCCGGTGCACTACCGCGACGCCCGCACCCAGGGCGTCGCGGAGAAGGTGTGGGCCACCGTGCCCGCCGCCGAGCTGTACGCGGCGACCGGGCTCCAGTACGCGCCCTTCAACACGCTGTACCAGCTGGTGGCCGCCCGCTCGACGCCCCAACTGGCTTACGCGCGCCGCCTGTTGCTCATCCCCGACCTGCTGACGTACTGGCTCACGGGCGAGCTGGGCACCGAGCTCACCAACGCCTCCACGACCCAGCTGATCGACCCGCGCACCCGCGACTGGTCGTACGACATCGCGGAGCGCCTCGGCATCGACCTGACGCTGTTCGCGCCGCTGCGGCAGCCAGGGGACCCGGCGGGGCTGCTCCGGCAGAGCGTGCTGGACGAGACCGGGCTGACCGGTCCCGTGCCGGTGACGACGGTCGGCTCGCACGACACCGCCTCCGCGGTGGCCGCGGTTCCGGCCGTGGGCGGCGAGCGCTTCGCGTACATCTGCACCGGCACCTGGTCCCTGGCGGGCCTGGAACTGGAGGCGCCGGTCCTCACCGAGGAGAGCCGCGCGGCCAACTTCACCAACGAGCTCGGCCTGGACGGCACGGTCCGCTACCTCCGGAACATCATGGGGCTCTGGCTGCTCCAGGAGTGCGTACGGGAATGGGGGGATCCCGACCTGGGGGACCTCCTGTCGGCCGCCGCCGAGGTACCGGTACTGCGGTCCGTCGTGGACGCGGGCGACGCCGCCTTCCTGGCTCCCGGGCGGATGCCGGCCCGGATCGCCGACGCCTGCCGGGAGTCGGGGCAGCCCGTGCCCGGGTCACCCGCCGAGATCACGCGGTGCATCCTCGACTCACTCGCCCTGGCCCACCGCCGGGCGATCACCCAGGCCCAGGAACTGGCCGACCACCCGGTCGACGTCGTACACATCGTGGGCGGCGGCACCCGCAACGCCCTGCTCTGCCAGCTGACCGCCGACGCCTGCGGCCTCCCGGTCGTGTCGGGCCCCGCGGAAGCGGCGGCCCTGGGCAACGTCCTCGTACAGGCCCGAACCCACGGCCTGGTGGGCGACCGCACCTCGATGCGCGAACTGCTGGCGCGTACGCAGTCGTTGACCCGCTACGAGCCGCGGACCTCCGCCGCAATATGGCAAGCGGCCGAGGCTCGGCTGGCCGAGCGATGACGCGCCCCAAAGGGGCGCGGGGAACTTCGCGCCCAGCCACGAACGACCTGTGGACCCGAAAGGCGCGTCCAGGGAACGTCGGCCCGGAAACGGCACCCCGCACGGAGGGCAACCTCATTCCCAGCAAAGCCGGCGCCGCGTATCGTGCACTCATCCGATGATCGATCCCAAGGAGCCGCGATGCGTGTCGCTCTGTTCCTGACCTGTGTCAACGACACGCTCTATCCGGACACCGGCCGCGCCGTGGTGAAACTGCTGACCAGGCTGGGCATGGACGTTGATTTCCCGATGGCGCAGACGTGCTGCGGGCAGGCTCACTACAACACCGGCTACCGCCACCAGGCCGAGCCGATGGCCCGGCATTTCTCCGATGTTTTCGGTGGGTACGAAGCGATCGTGACCCCGTCCGGTTCGTGCGGCGCGATGGTGCGGGAGCTGTATCCGCGGATGGGCGAGCGGGCGCGCGCCGAGGGCCGCGGGGACACCCTGGCGGCCACTCTCGCGCCGGTCGTGCCGAAGACGTACGAGCTCACCGAGTTCGTGGTGGACGTGCTCGGGGTGACGGACGTGGGCGCGTACTACCCGCACACCGTCACCTACCACCCCACCTGTCACGGGCTGCGGAGCCTCGGGCTCGGCGACCGGCCGCGCCGACTGCTCCAGTCCGTCAAGGGACTTGAGCTCAAGGAGTTGCCCGGCGCGGACGAGTGCTGTGGCTTCGGGGGCACGTTCGCCGTCAAGAACTCCGATGTATCGGCGGCGATGGGTGCCGACAAGGTGCGCAACGCCGAGTCGACGGGCGCCGACGTACTGTGCGCCGCCGACAACTCCTGCCTCATGCACATCGGCGGCACCATGACCCGGCTCAGGACGGAGATGCGTCCGGTGCACATCGCGGAGATCCTGGCGAGCACCGAGGAGGAGCCCCTCTCATGAACGGGACGTTCGTCGGCGTGAACAGCCACAGTGGAGAGGAGCCGAGCGCATGAGCGGTGGGACCTTCGTCGGGATGCCGTCCTTCCCGAAGGCCGCGCACGAGGCCGTCCACAACCAGACCCTGCGCGGCAATCTGCGCCACGCCACCCACACCATCCGCGCCAAGCGCGCGAACGCGGTCGCGGAGGTCTCCGACTGGGCCGAGCTGCGCGAGGCCGGCAAGCAGATCAAGGACCACACACTCCGTCATCTCGACCGGTATCTGGTGCAGTTGGAGGAGTCGGTCACGGCGGCCGGCGGCACCGTGCACTGGGCCGCCGACGCGGACGAGGCCAACCGGATCGTCACGTACCTCGTCAAGGCGACCGGCGAGAGCGAGGTCGTCAAGGTCAAGTCGATGGCCACGCAGGAGATCGGCCTCAACGAGGCGCTCGAAGCCGAGGGCATCAACGCCTACGAGACCGATCTCGCCGAGCTCATCGTGCAGTTGGGCAAGGACCGGCCGTCCCACATCCTCGTGCCGGCCATCCACCGCAACCGCGGCGAGATCCGTGACATCTTCGTGCGCGAGATGAGCGAGTGGGGCCGCCCGGCGCCCGAGGGTCTCACCGACACGCCCGCCGAACTGGCCGAGGCCGCCCGCGTGCACCTGCGCGAGAAGTTCCTGCGCGCCAAAGTCGGGGTCTCCGGCGCCAACTTCATGGTCGCCGAGACCGGCACGCTGGTCGTCGTGGAGTCCGAGGGCAACGGCCGGATGTGCCTGACCCTCCCCGAGACGCTGATCTCGGTCGTCGGCATCGAGAAGATCATTCCGACCTGGCAGGACCTGGAGGTCTTCCTCCAGACACTCCCCCGCTCCTCCACGGCCGAGCGCATGAACCCGTACACCTCCACCTGGACGGGCACGACGGACGAGGACGGTCCGGGGACCTTCCATCTGGTCCTCATCGACAACGGCCGCACCGACACGCTCGCCGACGAGGTCGGCCGCCAGGCCCTGCGCTGCATCCGCTGCTCGGCGTGCCTCAACGTCTGCCCGGTGTACGAGCGGGCGGGCGGCCACGCGTACGGCTCGGTCTACCCGGGCCCGATCGGCGCGATCCTCAGCCCCCAACTCCGGGGCACGCAGAGCGAGATCGACGCCTCACTCCCGTACGCCTCCTCGCTGTGCGGTGCCTGCTACGACGTCTGCCCGGTGGCGATCGACATCCCGGAGGTGCTGGTGCATCTGCGGGAGCGGATCGTCGAGGGCGGCGTCGTGACCCGGGACGGCGCCAAGGTCGTGCTCAAGCCCGCGAAGGGGCATGCCGCCGAGCGGGCGGCGATGCGCGCGGCACGGTGGGCCTTCGGTCACCCGGGCGCGCTGCGCACCGGCCAGCGGTTCGCGTCCCGCACGCGCCGCTTCCATCCGCGGACGCTGCCAGGGCCCGGCAAGGCGTGGAGCGAGACGCGGGCACTGCCGACAGTTCCGGCGGAGCCGTTCCGCGACTGGTGGCAGCGGACGAACGGTGGAAAGGACACGTCGAAGTGAGCAGCAGGGATCTGATCCTGGCCCGGGTGCGGCGCGCGCTGGCGGACGTGCCACGGGACGACACGCCGTACGACCAGGCCTTCGAGCGCGGGTATCTGCGCGAGCACGGGGACCGGAGTGTCGAGCAGACGGTGGAGCTGCTGGCGGAGAACCTGGCGGACTACCGGGCACGGGTGCACCGCTGTGCGGCCGACGAGTTGGCGGCGACGATCGCCCGGTTGCTGGCCGAGCGGGGTTCGACGTCGGTCGTCGTGCCCACGGGCCTGGATCCGGAGTGGCTCGCGGCCACCGACGTGACGCGGGTTCCGGACCGGCTCGCCGGTACCCCGGACGAACTGGACCGCGTCGACAGCGTCGTCACCGCGTGCGCGGTCGCGATCGCCGAGACCGGCACCATCGTGCTGGACGGCGGCCCGGACCAGGGCCGCCGCCGGATCACCCTGGTCCCGGACCACCACATCTGTGTCGTACGCGTCCCCGACCAGGTCGTGTCCTCCGTGCCCCAGGGTCTGGAGCGCCTGGACCCGGCCCGTCCACTGACCTGGATCTCCGGGCCGTCCGCCACCAGTGACATCGAACTCGACCGGGTCGAGGGGGTGCACGGTCCGCGCACCCTGGAGGTGGTGCTGGTGAGCGGAGAGTGACGGACGCGGTTAGCGTGAGGTCATGATCCGGTTCGAACAGGTCACCAAGCGCTACCCGGACGGCACGACGGCCGTGGACGGCCTCTCGTTCGAGGTGTCCGAGGGCGAACTCGTCACGCTCGTGGGCCCGTCCGGCTGCGGCAAGACGACGACCATGATGATGGTGAACCGCCTCATCGAGCCGACGTCCGGCCGGATCCTCGTGGACGGCGAGGACATCGCGGCGGTGGACCCCGTGAAGCTGAGACGCCGGATCGGTTACGTCATCCAGCAGGTGGGCCTCTTCCCGCACCGGACCGTCCTCGACCACACGGCGACCGTGCCGACGCTCGTGGGCTGGAAGAAGGCGAAGGCCCGGGCCCGGGCCCGGGCCGCCGAGCTGCTCGACCTGGTCGGTCTGGACCCGAAGACGTTCGGCTCGCGCTATCCGGACCAGCTGTCGGGCGGTCAGCGCCAGCGTGTCGGCGTGGCGCGGGCGCTGGCCGCCGACCCTCCCCCAGCCTCCGGCCGGGGGGACCCCCAGTGCTGCTGATGGACGAGCCTCCCCCACTGCCCTGAACGGGCGTGGGAGGTGGCCCCAGGCGCGGTCGACCCCGTGGTGCGCGAGCAGTTGCAGGACGAGTTCCTGCGGATGCAGGCCGCCGTGCGCAAGACGGTGCTGCTGGTCACGCACGACATCGAGGAGGCCGTCCGGCTCGGCGACCGCATCGCGGTGTACGGGCAGGGGCGCATCGAGCAGTTCGACACGCCCGGGGCGGTGCTGGGCACCCCGGCGACTCCGTACGTGGCCGAGTTCGTGGGCGCCGACCGGGGTCTGAAGCGGCTGTCGGTCACCGAGATCGAGCCCGACGACCTGGAGCAGCCGCCGGTCGCCCGCCTCGACGAGCCGGCCGAGCGGGCCGCCGCCCGGCTGAACGCGGACGGCTCCCGCTGGGCCGTCGTCCTTGACTCCGACGACGAGCTGCACGGCTGGGTGGGCGTCGACGAGCTGGCCGCGGGCGGCACGGTCGGCGACCTCGCCCACAGGATGAACTCCTGGGTACCGGTGGGCGCCCCGCTGAAGCAGGCCTTCGGCGTGATGCTCCAGCACGACGCGGGGTGGGTCGCCGTGCTGGAGGGCGCGCGGTTCCTCGGCGTACTGACTCCCGCGAAGCTGCACGAGGCGCTACGACGGTCGGTGGACGCGGACGCCCTGGGCGTGCCGCGGGGTCAGGTGGAGTTCGACTCGGTGGCGGACGCCTGACCGGTCCGCGGCGCAGACGTCGGTGATGCGGGCGGGCCGCATGGTGCGGGCCTGCCGGCCGGGTGGGGCCGCTTCCCTCGACCCGTTGGCCGGCGGCGCATCAGCTGGTCGCCGCTCCTGCGCAGCCGTGTCAGGACGCTGAGCACCGCCCCGGACGCTCCCGCTCCAGCACCCGCTGAACCGTGGTGCGCAGCGACTGCCTGGTCTTCTCCTCGGGAAACGACCTGCCGAACTGCACGTACGCGTCCCGCAGTTCGACGGGTGCCCGGCGCGGGAACCCGGGCCACCGCTCCGGTACGGTCACCGACGTCACGGGCCTGTCACTTGAGGAGGCCCTTGTCCTTCAGGTACGTACGCGCCACGTCCTCCGGCAGCCGTCGCCAGTTGTCCACCTGCTCGTTCATGGACGCCAGATCGGCGGTCGTGAGTACGTCGTTGAGCCTGTCCAGTGCCCCGGTCACGCCCTCGCTGCCCGCCCGGGAGCGGTTCACGACCGGCACGATGTAGTCGGCGTTCTGCAGATGCCTGTCGTCCGCGAGCAGTACGAGTCCGAACTCGTCGAGCGTCGCGTCCGTCGTGGTGGTGAGCACCAGCTGGTCCTGGCCGTTCTGCACAGCCCGTTTCGCCTGCGTGGTACCGACGCCCTTCGGGTCCACACCGGTGATGTCGATGCGGTAAGTCTTCTTCAACCCCGGTTCGCAGTAAGGCCGTTGTACGCACTCGTCGCCCGCCGCGAGCCGCACCTCAAGGCCGGACCTGCCGAGGTCGCTCAGGGTCTTGAGATCGTGCTGCCGCGCGTACGCTCCGGCCACCGCGAAGGCGTTCTGGTCGACCGCTCTGCCGGGGTCGAGGACGGTGAGCCCGCGCGGGGCGGCGAGCTTGCGCAGCGCGGTCATCGTGGCCTTCAGGTCGGGCGAGCCGACGGCCGGCGCGTCCGCGCCGTTGGTCTTGGCGTTGAGCCAGTCGGCGAAGGTCGCCGCGTACTCGGCGACGACGTCGATCTGCCCCGACTCCAGGGCGGGTTCGTACAGTTCGCGGTTGGCGACGGTGAGCATCGACGTCTTGTAGCCGGCCTGCTTCAACAGCAGCGCGTACATGGTGGCGAGTAGATCGCTCTCGGTGAAGCCGGCCGAACCGATGGTCAGCTGCTTGCTGTCGCCGGGCGGCGCGGTGACCTCGCCCTGGGTCTCCAGGGAGGGGCCGGAGGCGCAGCCGGTCAGCAGGAGCAGGCCCGCGAGTGCGGCACGCCGCCTCATCGTGGGCCCCTCTTGGGTGCCAGTCGCTCGGCGGCCTCGAAGACCCCTTCGACGAGCAGCGCGAAGACGGCCACGAGGACGGCTCCGGCGACGACCTGGGGCGTACTCGCGAGGTTGAACCCGGCCGTGATGATGCGTCCGAGTCCGCCGCCGCCCGCGAGCGCGGCGATCGTGGCGGTGGCGACGAGTTGCACGGCCGCGATGCGCACCCCGTTGAGGATCATCGGCATGGCGAGGGGCACCTCGACCCGCCACAGCATCTGGCGCCCGGTCATGCCCATCCCGCGCGAGGCCCGCACGACGTCACGGTCGACCTCGCGCATCCCGACGTACGCGTTGGTGAGCAGCGGCGGCACGGCGAACAGTACGAGCGCGACGACCGTCGGGCCCTCGCCCCACTTGCCGATGGGGGTGAGGAGCAGCAGGACGAGGACGGCGAAGGTGGGGATCGCGCGGCCGACGTTCGAGATGTTGACGGCGAGCGCGCCGCCCTTGCCGAGGTGGCCGAGGACGAGGGCGACCGGCAGCGCGATCAGACAGCTGATGACGAGGCAGACCACGGTCAGCACGAGGTGCTGGGTGAGCCGGTGCCACACGCCGGCGTCGCCCGCCCAGTTCGCGGAGTCGGTGAGCCAGTCCCAGGCGTCGGCCAGTGTGTTCACGCCCTGGCCGCCCGGGTCCATGGAGTGATCAGCCACTGCACTCCGAGCAGCAGCAGATCGGCGACGACGGCGATGACGACGCACAGCACGGACGCGGTGAGGACCTGCGCCTTGAAGAAGGTGTTCATGCCCGAGTAGATGAGGTTGCCGAGCCCTCCGAAGCCGACGATCGCGCCGACCGTGGCCAGCGACACCGCCGAGACGGTCGCGATCCGCAGCCCGGCCATGGCGGCGGGCAGGGCGAGCGGCAGCTCCACGGTGAGCAGCAGACGGATGGGCCCGTATCCCATGCCGCGGGCCGCCTGCCGGGTCTCCTCGGGCACGGCACGCAGTCCGGCCAGGATGTTCCGTACGAGCAGGGTCAGCGAGTAGAGGACGAGACCGGCGACGACGAGGGCCGCCGACAGCCCGTAGACCGGCAGGAGCAGCGAGAACATGGCGAGCGACGGGATCGTGTAGAGGACCGTCGTCACGGCGAGCACCGGGCCCGCCGCCCAGCCCCAGCGGCGGGCCAGCACGGCCAGCGGCACGGCGAGGGCCAGCCCGATGAGGACGGAGAACGCCGTCAGCTGGAGGTGCTGGCCGACCGCGTCGAGGAGGATGTCGCGGCGGGTGCTGAGGTATTCACCGCAGATCCACTCGTTGCGCGCGAGGCAGTCGTCCGGGGGCGCGGTCACGGGTCCATTCCAGCCGGGCGGGCACCGGGTGGCGCGTATTGATCGCCCGTACGGGGGGCGTTGAACGGGCTTCGCGTGATCCCCGTACTTCAGGGGCAGCGGGCCCGACCCGTCTGCCGTGCTAGGAGGACCCGACCCATGACCGCACACCGCACCGCCGCCCTCCTCGGGACGGCCCCGCTCCTGCTCGCGGTGTGGGCCGCCGGGCCCGCCGCCGCGCACGGTGCGCCGACGGACCCCGTGAGCCGGGTGGTGGCCTGCTCCCCCGGAGCGCAGCAGTCGCAGTCGGCGGCGTGCCGGGCGGCCGCCTCCTCAGGCATCGCGGCCTTCGACAATCTGCGTCTCGCGGGCGTCAACGGCCGGGACCGCCAGGTCGTCCCCGACGGCAAGCTGTGCAGTGGGGGCATCGCCGCCTACCGGGGTCTGGACCTGGCCCGCGCCGACTGGCCGTCGACCAGGCTGACCGGCGGGGCGAACATGACGCTCACCTACCGGTCGACGATTCCGCACACGGGCTCGTTCAAGCTGTTCCTGACCAAGGAGGGTTACGACCCGACGAAGCCCCTCACCTGGTCCGACCTGCCGTCGCAGCCCTTCGCCACGGCGAAGGACCCGGCGCTCGTGAACGGCGCCTACCGGATCAAGGCCAAGCTGCCCTCCGACCGCACCGGACGCCACCTGCTCTACACGATCTGGCAGAACACGAGCACGCCGGACACGTACTACTCGTGCTCGGACGTGGTCTTCCCCGCCGCGAAGGAGAGTGCCGGGGAGGGCGGGGCCGGCGGGGCGGCGTCGAAGAAGCCCGCGGCAACACCGACGAAGGCCGCCCCCAGCAAGGCCGCGGTCACTCCCACGCCGTCGAAGTCCCCGGCCGACGCCGCCCCCGTGCAACCGTCGGTCACCGTCACCGACGCGGACGGCCAGGCGGTCTCCTCGCCCGACTCCGACGACGACAGCCAGGCCCTGGCGCTGCCTCTCGTCGCGGGCGGCGCGGCCGGCCTGCTGATCACGGCGGGCGCGGCGTTCACCCTGCGCCGCCGCCGGTGAGCGGCCCGAAATCCGTGACTGATAGCCTGCGCGTTCTTTAGTTATAAAAAGGAACTATCGCGTGGGAGCGTACGTGCGGACCTGGCGGAGTTGTCTGGAATCGGCCGGAGCGCACCAGGGCGCTCTGCGTGACGACTACATGAAGGTCGCGCGGTTCATGCAGCGGCGGGAGCCGGCCGGCTATCTGGCGGTGCGGCTGCTGGTGCCCTCCTCCCATCAGCCCCATGTGCTGGCCGGGTACGCGTTCGCGGCGTTCACCGACGACGTCTGCGACCGGGGGACGGTCCAGGAACGTACGCGGCACTATGACGCGTGGGCCGAGCAGGTGCGTACGGCGCTGAGTACGGGAAGCGCCTCGCATCCCCTGCTGCGGGCGTTCCTGCACACCGCGGCGGAGCGTGAACTGCCGCGCCGCTGGGTCGACTCGTATCTGGAGGGTGCGCGGATCGACCTCGACTTCTCCGGGTTCGAGACCGAGGCCGACTACCAGCGGTATGTGGAGCAGCTCACCTGGCCGTTCCTGATGATCACCTCGGGGCTGGCCCATCTCGGGGGCGGGAGCGCCGAGTTCGCGGCTTCCTGCCGGCTGTTCGCCGACGCGGCCCAGCGCACGGACATCCTCACCGACCTGTCGGAGGACCTGCGCGGCGGGCGGCTGTATCTGCCCCTCAGCGATCTCGAACGGCACGGCATCACGCGCGCCGACCTGGAGAAGGGGCGCGACCTGCCCGGCGTCCGCGCGCTGGTCGCGGCCACCGTCGAGGCGGCGCGCGCCACGCTCCACGAGGCCACCGTGCTCCTGGAGCACTGCGCCGAGGAGCACCGGCGGCTGATGCGTTTCATCCTGGACCTGCACCACCAGCGACTGGCGTCGGTGACGGCCCGCGGCGCTTCAGTGGCCCGTCGTCCGGTACGGGACCGTCCGGTGGCGTGTCTTCGGCTGCTGGCCGGGCGTCCGGCCCGACGGCCGGTCCGCGCCGCTGGATGAGGCGGCCGAGGTGAGCGGGCACGGAGTACCAAGTGGCCGGCGGGCGCGTTGCCGTTCCCGCCGGGCTCAGCCGCTGATACCCGTGTACGTGGTCCTGCCCCACTGGACGGTGCTGGTGACCGACAGCCCGTACGGCGTCAGGCGTTCGCCCAGCCGGACCATGCGCGCCTGAAGGGCCCGCCGGCTCATCGGGGCCCGGGCCGTACCCAGCAGCAGACACAGGTCGTGGCAGCACCACGGGCGTACGGACGTCAGCAGGACGTCGAGGAGTATCCCCTGGGACAACTGCCGTGGCCGCGTGACCTGTTGCGGCAGGGCGCGCACGTGGCGGCGCCGGGACGGGGCGGACGCGCCGAGCCAGCGGCGTTCGGCGGTCAGCCGTCCGGCGAGTTCGGGCGGCGGCATGTCACGGGGAAGCACGTTGACGGCTCCCGCCCGCAGCAGCTCGACGGAGTCGATGTGGCCGGGCGTCAGCACGACGACCGAGGAGAGGGCGCTGAGCACATGCACGCGCTGCGCGAGGTCGTCCGTCACCGCGCCTTCCGGGACGTCCAGCAGACTCAGCGAATCCGGTTCCAGCAGCAGCGACCGGTAAACGGCTCCGGAGCCCCACGGGTGGAAGAGAGCAGGCAGAACCTGGTGGCTGCGCAGGGTGCGCAACAGCCTGGCCGTCCCCTCACGTCGTAAGGAGACGACGACGTCGACCGGAAAGGCGGACAGCCGACCGGTCGACGCGGAGTCGGCGGACGTGTGGTCGAGTTCCCCTGTCGACGGTGAAGAGGCCGAGTACGGCTGTCGGTTGGGCACGGCCGGGAATTCTCGGCGGCCCTGAGTCACGGCAACAGGCGTATTCATGGTCGATGACTGCTCATTACTGTCCATCAACCCGGGCCCGGCCCGTCGAGCGGCTGCCCGTCCCACCGGTCCGGCGTCAGGTCGCGGCCGGCGGACATCATCGGTTCTCCGCTCAGTTCATGACTCCACAGCACATCGCTGACGCGCTTCACCGCGGCCGTCAGATGCCGGCGATAGGTGCTGAAGGACATCCCGAGGCGTCTGGCCACCGCCTCCTGGGTGGGCGCGGCCCTGCTGTACGTGGTCGTGACGACGCGGTATCGCTTCTCCCCGCCGCGCTCGGCCGGCACGGTGTCGATGGCGCGCAGCAGGACGTCGTGGAGGCTCTGGCCGTGCGCCGCGACGAGGCGGCTGCGGCTGAGGGGGTTGGCCGCGAGCTCGTTGGGCCACCACAGCGCGCGCAGGGCGTCCCGTACCGCGCTGTCGAACCGGGACCGGGACAGCACGACGTAGTCCGCCCCTTCCCGCGGAGTTCCGCCCGAGGGCGAGGGCGCCGACTCACCGGCGGCGGCGGCATGGGTACCGGGGCCGACATCGATGCCGGCGCCGGCCAGCAGGGCCTTGTTCTTCTCCACCATCCAGGCCAGGGCCGGCCGGGTACGCCAGTCGTGCGCGAACAGGCGGTAACCATGGTCGCCGACCACGGGTCTCGCGTCGGTCGGCAGCATGTCGCTGCGTCGGAGATAGTCGTTCCAGAACCCGTCGTCGCGCATCACGACGAAGGACCACGCGAGATCGTCGGACCGGATGATCTCCCCGATCACACGCCACTGGATCAGGTTCATGGCGGCCGAAGGCCGCTGGTACGCCTGCGGGTTCACATGAAACCGCGCGACGGCCACACGCTCCCCCGCCCGCAACGGCTCGGCCGTACGCACATGGGCCCAGGCGGCGGCCACCACCGGATCGACGTCCTCCCCCTCCGGCCCGGCGAGTTGCAGCCAAGCGGAGAAGGCAACGATGTCATCGGTACCGGTCGACCGGTAGACGACGAACGCCTCGGGCTGCCGGTCCAGCCAGAACCGGGCGAGCGCGGCGGACTCGGGGCCCTCCGTCTCGTGGACCAGTTCCACCACGCGTCTCTCGTCGGCGGGCGTGCACGGGAGTTCCCGCACCAGGCCGTGGGAGTGCCACTCGAAGGCCTGCGCGAGATGGCCGATGGTGCGGTGCAGGTACACCAGCGCCTGCATCGCCTGGAGCATCTGCGCGGCGGACGCCTCCCGGACACGGCCGAGCAGATACTCGTACATCCGTCGGCGCAGGGCGGCGAATCCGTCCGGATCGCGCCAGCGCAGGTCGGCTGCCAGTACCTCGCGCACCACGTCGTGCGGGAAGAGCCCGGCCGCGGTGGACTCGATGAAGGGCTGGGTGCGCAGCCAGGCGAACAGTTCGGGGGCGCGCTCACCCATCATCGCCCGCAGCAGGGCCTCGGAGGTGACGTCGGCCTGGGCGCAGACCTCCAGCGCCGTGCGGTGTGCGGGGCTCGGCGGATCGCCCACGAGTCGCGGCAGCAGCGTCGCGATCACGTCCCGGCCGGGTGACCAGTCGGCCGCCCGGGCCGTACCGTCCGCGTCCTGCCGCACGACGACCGCCGCGGCCAGGGACAGGGCCAGGGGATTGCCGCCGGTGAAGGACAGCAGTGCGTGGTGCGCCCCGTCCGGGACGCCGCGTACCCGCAGGAAGGTGGCGGCGTCGCCCCGGGCCAGGTTCCGCAGCGGTACGACGTCCATCAGGTCGGCCCATCCCGGGTCGGCGACCCAGCGCGGATCGGGGGCCGAGCGTGCGGCGACCACCGCGACCGTGCCCAGCGGCAGCCGCGGCAGGAAGTGCTCCCACAACCAGTGCTCCAGGCCCTGGCAGTGCTCGAAGGCATCGACCAGAAGCACCGATCCGGGCTCGCCGATCGCCTTTCCCGCGGCCTGCTCGAAGTCGTCGGGCGTCGCCGGAACCGTACGGCCGTCGATCTCGACCACCAGCCGTCCCGCCTCCCGCGCCTCGAGCGCGAACCGCCTCAGCAGTGTGGACTTGCCGATGCCACCGGGCCCGTGCAGATAGAGCACCGGCGAACCGTGGGGGTCCCCCGCGAGCGCGGACCGGAACATCGCCCGTTCGGCCGCCCGCCCGACGAACGCCCGGTCCCGCGCCGCGACCACGAGGTCGCCTAACGAGCCGCCGTCCTCCATACCCCTGAGCCCCTCATGAACCGAACCGAATCTTTCATGACCGATCACATTACGTCGTTCGGCTCAAGGCAGTTGAAAGGTGGGGGCGCGCGTCGCCGCGACTTTGGTTCACGGCGGGAGGCCGGCTGTTCGGCCGCTGAACGTGCTCCGCCGCCAGGGCCACGTCGAGGACCTCAGGGTCCGACCACGGACGAGCGGCGAACGGCCTGGTGGTCGGCCGGCCCGCCTCCCCGGAATCGCGGAGCACGGCCGGCAGTGCCAGGTCATCCGCTCCCCCGGGCAGGGCATGTCGAGTCCTGGGCCGTGCGCTCGCGTTCCGTCATGTCCTGGGTGCCGATGACGGACAGGAGCCGCGGTTGCTCGGCGGCCCGGCTGCCGGACGGCGCCGTGAACCGGAGGAGGCGCTGACGGCCGTCCTCGCTGAAGAGACTGAGGCATTCGAGCTCGATGACGCCCAGGTTCGGGTGGACGATGCGTTTGTGGTCGTTCCTGCGCAGACCCACGTCATGGGTGTCCCACAACGCGGTGAACTCCGTGCTGCGTCGGCGTAGTTCGCGGATCATCCGGGCCACCTCGGCGTCGCGCCCGCGTCGGGCGGCGACCACTTGCAGATCCGCCACGACCGCCGCCTCGTTCTGGACGAGCGTCTCGTGGAGGTTGGTGATGACCTGCGCGGGCGTGCCGGCGAGCTGGTCGAGAAGGCGGAGGAGCACCGGCTGGACATGGGCGGCCGGGCCGTGCGCGGCCGGGGCCCGTCGGTCCGCGAGGTGGTAGAGGTGGCCGCGCTCGTCGCCGGCCGGCCGCAGCGCGCGGGCGAGAGCGGCCAGGGTCTGCTCCGAGGGCTGGGCGCCGCGCCCCTGTTCCAGTTCGGTGCAGTAGTCCACCGACAGGCCTGCCAGTTGGGCGACCTCCTCCCGGCGCAGCCCCGGTACGCGCCCGCGAACTCAGCGGCCGGGACGTAACGGTGAACGCCGTTGCCCCCGACCCCACGGCGACCGATCTGTTCCTCGACGGCAAGGACGAGGAGACCATCGCCCGGCTGGCCGCGCAGCCTCCGCTGGAACGCCTCGGCACCCCTGCCGACATCGCCGAGGCCGCCGCGTTCCTCGCCTCTCCGGCCGGTCACTGGATCAACGGACAGGTCGTCCGGGCGAACGGCGGCATCGTCTGACGGCCGCCCCACCGGCACCACCGGTAACAGCCACCACCCGTCAGCCCCGCCACCCTCGTGCTGGTCGAGGAGGTGACCGAGGGCAGGTGGGGAATCGGCGGCGAGGTACTGACGCTCGCGAAGCTTCAGGCGCCGGCGCGGGGCTGAACTCCGCGCCGGCACCACATCACACCGCGTCGACATGAGTCTCAGGACCCGGTGGCCGCTGCCGCGGCCCGTCCCGCCGTGCGGCCGGAGAACAGGCAGCCGCCGAGGAACGTGCCCTCCAGGGAGCGGTATCCGTGGACGCCGCCTCCGCCGAATCCCGACACCTCACCGGCCGCGTACAGACCGAGTACGGCTTCTCCGGCCGCGTTCAGGACGCGGCCGGAGAGGTCGGTCTGGAGGCCGCCGAGGGTCTTGCGGGTGAGGATGTTGAGGCGTACTGCGATCAGGGGCCCGGCACTGCTGTCCATGATCTTGTGGGCGGCGGCCGTGCGGCTGAGGGTGTCCCCGGGGTAGGAGAGGGCGTTGCGGATGCCCATGACCTGGGCGTCCTTGGAGTAGGGGTTGTCCATCTCCCGGTCGCGCGCGTCGATCTGCCGCTTGAGGTCGTTCAGCTCGATCAGGCCGTCGCCGGTCAACTTGTTCATGCCGCGGACGAGTTCGGACAGGGTCGTGGCGACGACGAAGTCCACGCCGTTCTTCTTGAACTTCTCGATCGGCTCCGGGGTCTGCCAGATCCGGGAGAGCAGCATCCAGATGTTCTTCTCGGTGAGGTCCGGGTTCTGCTCGGAGCCGGAGAGCGCGAACTCCTTGGCGATGATCTTCTGGGTGGTCACGAACCAGGAGTAGTCGTACCCGGTGTCAGTGATGGACTTGAGCGTGTGGAGGGTGTCGTAGCCCGGCATGTCGGGTGCGCTGAAGCGTTTGCCGGTGGCGTCGAACCACATGGACGACGGGCCCGGCAGGATGCGGATGCCGTGGCCCGGCCAGATCGGGTCGTAGTTCCTCAAGCCCTCGGTGTAGTGCCACATGCGGTCCGGGTTGACGATCCGGCCGCCCGCCTTCTCGGTGATCGCGAGCATGCGGCCGTCCACGTGGGCGGGCACGCCGGTGATCATGGTCTTGGGCGGGGTGCCGAGCCGGGCCGGCCAGTTCTGGCGTACGAGATCGTGGTTGGCGCCGATGCCGCCGGAGGTGACGATCACGACCGGGGCGCGCAGCTCGAACTCGCCGACGACCGTGCGGGAGCTGGGCTTGCCGCGGGCGGCGCCGCTCGGCTCCAGGATCGCGCCGCGCACGCCCGTGACGGCACCGCCCGTGGTCACGAGCCCGTCCACGCGGTGCCGGAACTTGAAGGTCACCTTGTTGCCCTCGACCGCGGCGCGCACTTTCTTCTCGAACGGCTCGACCACCGCCGGTCCCGTGCCCCAGGTGACGTGGAAGCGGGGCACGGAGTTGCCGTGTCCGTCCGCGAGACCGCCGCCCCGCTCGGCCCAGCCGACGATCGGGAACCACTGCACCCCGAGGCCGGCGAGCCAGGAGCGCTTCTCACCGGAGGCGAAGTCGACGTACGCCTCGGCCCACTTGTAGGCCCAGTGGTCCTGGCCCTTGGGATCGGTGATGCCTCGGTCGAAGCCGGCCGTGCCCAGCCAGTCCTGCCAGGCCAGCTCCTGGGTGTCCTTGATGCCCATGAGTCTCTGCTCGTCGGAGTTGACGAGGAACAGACCGCCGAAGGACCAGAACGCCTGTCCGCCGAGGTTCGTCTCCGGTTCCTGGTCCAGGAGCAGTACCTTGCGGCCCGCCGCGGCCAGTTCCGCCGTGGCGACCAGCCCGGCGAGCCCGCCGCCGACGACGATCGCGTCCGCGTCCGACGCCGAGGCGGCGAAGGCGGATCCGGCCGACTGGGCCAGGGCGGCGCCGGCGAGCGTGCCGCCCGCCACCGTCAGGGCACGGCGGCGCGTGATGGCAGCCGTGGCTGCTGAATTCTCCATGGGGGTGCCTTCCGGAGGAGGTGCGGAGGGGGCGGGAGACGCCAAGGATGCCGCTGCGACGGCAAGGTGTTACCGACGGTAGCCCAAGTGATCGCACGCCGCCAGAGTGGTGCACCGCGAACTCCCCCTGGAACCCGGGACGTTGGCCGCACCCGACCGTCTCCCTCCGCCCCCGGACGTCCGCCCGGCTCGATGACCAGGGCGAACAGCGTCTCGCCCGCAGGATCACCCTCGCCATCGCGACGCCCGCCGGCACGCCGTCAGCCCATTGAGCGCCGTGCTGTTGCCGGTGCCGATCGCGGCGGTGAGTCTGGTTCGGAGGCCGGCACACCGGTAGCGACAAGGAGACCCGTCGATGACGACTTGGCCCAATGACGAACTCGCCCGGATCGAGCGCGCCGAGGAACTGCGCGTCGTCTCCCTGCGGCGCGACGGATCGCCGGGCAGCTGGCGGACCATCTGGGTCGTCCGCGTCGGCGACGACATCTGCGTACGGTCCGTCAACGGGCCGACGGCCGCCTGGTACCGGGGCACCCGTGTCCGTCTGCAGGGCCGCATCCAGGCCGGTGGCGTGGACAAGGACGTGACCTTCGTCGACGCCGACCCCGCCCTCAACGACGAGGTCGACGCGGCCTACCGCGCCAAGTACGGCCACTACGCCGCGAACATCATCAAGGCCATCACCGGCCCCGAGGCGAACTCCACCACGATGCGGCTCGTCCCCCGCCCGGCGGAGTCCGCCGCCTAGGCCACCTACCGGCCGTCAGGAGTCGAGGTCGTCGGCGTAGTGCCGGAACCCGTGCCGCTCCTGGTGGATCCCCCACAGGGTGTCCGCGAGCACGGCCGGGTCCTTCCTGTGGTGTCCGGCGATGATCGCGCCGGGGACGATCAGCTGCGCGACATGGATGCCCTCGCCGCCGAGCGCGTCGTGCAGCAGATGGCCGTACGCGCTCTCCGCGGCGAAGGCGATGGACGTACCGGCACGGTCGGGGTGGGGGACGACCGCGGTGCCGCCGTTGACGAAGAGGACGGTGCCGCGGCCCAGGGCGCGCATTCCGGGGAGCACCTGCTGTACGGCGACGACGGGCCCGTAGACGGAGAACTCGACCGGGCCGGTGAGGTCGACGTGGGTCGTCTCCAGGACCGGCAGCATGAAGTCCCGTTGCGGGACCGGGCTGTACTGCAGGACCTCGACCGGCCCCAGAGTCGCGTTCGCCGCGTCGAGGGCGGCCACGAGGGCCTTCGGGTCCCGTACGTCGGCGGCGAAGCCCCGGGCCGTGACGCCCTCGCGGCCCAGTTCGGCGGCGAGGGCGTTCGTCCGCTCGTGGTCGCGGGCGATGAGCGCGACGTCGAAGCCCTCGCGCCCGAAGCGCCGGGCGACGGCCGCTCCCAGTCCGGGTCCGGCTCCGATGATGGCGATGCTGGTCATGGTCCTCCTCGGTCTCCGGGGTCGGTTCGGCGTGGGGGCGTCACTCCTGCTCAACGCCCTGTGAACCGCCGGCCGGAGCCGTCGTCGACCTTGCGGTGCAGCAGCGCCGAGAGATGGTGCTGCAGGGGCTGACCCATCGCCTCCAGGTCGTGGTCGAACGTGAGCGTGTCGTCGTCGGCCAGCGTGTAGCGGCGGCGGGTGGCGCCGACCTTCTTGGCGGTGGGGGCGAGAGCCACCTCGTGGGTGGAGAGGTCGACCGTCCTGTCGGCCGCACGGCCGACCATGATCTCGGCGATGCCGGTGGGCTGGGTGATCAGCGCCTCCACCCGGCCGTCGGGCTGCAGCCGCCACCAGCCGCTCTCCCGGGCCGACGGACGCAGCGGAGCGTCCTCGGCGTCGAGCAGCCAGGCCCTCGCCTCGTAACGCAGGAAGGGGCGGCCGTCATGACTGAAGGTCACCTCCTGCGCGTACGCGAAGTCCCCGGTGAGCGTCGGGTACTCGCCCTTGCCCCGGCCGTACCAGGAACCCAGGAGACCGAGGACGGGTTCGAGCAGCGCGTGCGGCGTCGGCGCCTCGTCCGGCTGGTGGCCGTCGGGATACGGGTGCTCAGGTGCGGGGTCGAACACGGTGTGCGCTCCTGGGGTCGGTGCCGGTGCCGACCGGAAGCCTAGGCGGTCGGCCCACTCGGCGCCCTGAAAGCGCCGAGGTGGGCGCGAACGCGGCGGGGTGGGCGCCGTTCGCACGACGCCCACCCCTGATTACCGCTGACTGGACCCGCTGTTCGAACTCAGCTGCACTTGCGTCCGGAGTTGATGCACTGAACCATCTGGTTCTGCACCTTCTTGTCGAACACATTGATGAAGTCGCCGTGGTCCGTGATCGGCTTGTGCGCCTGCTCGGGGAACCCGTCCAGGGAGAAGAACGGCCGGGTCTTCCCGTTGTCCTTCAGGCTGGGCGCGTCCACGTCGTACACCAGACGCTGGACCAGCTGCGGAATGGCCTTGAAGCCGCTCGGGCAGTTGCCCTGGGCGTCCGCGAAGGCCACGTGCGTACGGTGGTTGGCGCTGTCGATGTTGGTGCCGTCCCAGCAGCTCTGGAACTTGAAGGTGCGCACCACGTCCCGGCCCGACGGGCAGAGGGGGTACTTGTCCTTCAGCTGCACCTTGTTCTCGAAGCCCGTGCAGCTCCAGGAGGCGTTGGCGTTGGCAGGGCCGTTCGTGAACGCCTTGGCGTCACCGGTGATGATGCGCAGGAGCTGGGGCATCGCCACGACCTTGCCGCGCGGGCTGCCCACGAAGTCCAGCGTGGCCTGCTTGGCCGTCAGGATGCGGCCGGTGTTGCCCTCGGCCCCACCGCCCAGCCGGTCGGCGTCGAACTCCTTGGTGCCGTCCTGGAGGCGCAGCACCGGCCAGTAGTAGGACGACTTGTCGCCCTTGTTCTTGCAGCTGGTGTTGGCCTTGAGGAAGTCCTGGTCGCTGGTGAAGGCGTCGTTGTCCTGGCTGCCGACGTAGTCGTGCACGTGGTGGGCGCCGTTGGTGACACCGGGCGCGACGATGACGTTGTCGCTGTTGTACAGCTTGTTGGCGTTCACCCCGCACTTGGTGACGAAGGTGCCCTTGGACGCCTTCGACGACTTGCGCGGTGCGCTCACGTTGGGCTTGACCTTGGTGATGTCCACGAAGTCGGCGGCGACGGGCCCGTTGCCCGCGGCGGGCTGGCCGGCGGCCGGCTGCCCCGAAGCGGGCGCGCCCGAAGCCGGCTTGCCGGAGGCGGGCTGACCCGAAGGCTGACCGGCGGCGGGCTGGTTGCCGGTGGAGCGCAACGTACAGGCCGCCAGCGCCTCAAGACCCTGCGGCTTGGTGCCCACACGGCCGATGGCGATGACGATCCGGTCGATCGTCGCCTTCCGCTTGTCCTTCAGCGGGTTCACGATCGCGTTCTGCGCGAAGTTGGCGTCCTGCTGGATCGCCTGCTGGGAGGTGGAGAGCCGTTGGTAGGCCTCGGACACCTGCTTGTCGAGCAGGGCGAGTTCCCTGTCGACCTGGGTTCGGGCCTTGTCGGGCACCGCCTTCAACTGCTGGCCGACGTCGGGGCAGTCGATCGTGGAGGACGCGGCCGCCAACGCCTGGTTCTGGGGCGTGCCCTTCGCTGCGCCGGTTTCGTCGGCAGAGGCGTAGATGTTGGCTGCGACGAGTCCGCCGGCCCCCATGGCCAGTGCCGCCGCAGCGCCCACCACCCGAACGGTGGTCTTCGACTTCTTCCGCGTGTTGCGTCTCATCAGGCCTCTCTGAACATCCTCGGAACCGAACCGGCGGGACTTCCGGTGTGGGCGAAGCTCTCCTTGGATACGGATGTGGTCGCAGGATGTTCACTGAATTCTCAGATTCATAGTTTCCTCCACCCGCAATCCGGGCATAGGAGCCGGACTCGGGCACCAGAACGGTCACTTACTCCGCGAGGAGTCCACGACCTTCACGCGTTCACCGCCCATCCCGTCGCCCCCTTCAGGTCGCTGGGCGTGTCGCTGGGCCGTCGCGGAGTACGCCACGCACGGTGTCGAGCCGTACTCCCGGGTCGAACTCCGGCAGCCACCATGTCGCGCCGGCCTTCACGTACGGCTGGGGATCGACACCGGGCGGCAGACTGACGGCGATGTCGTACGAGGCCATCTCGCCATGGCGCAGTTCGGTGAGGGTGGCGACGACCTCGGCGAGCTGGTCCGGGTGATCGAGGTTGACCGGGAAGAAGCCGTCGAGCCGGGCGGCCCGGCGGATCGGCTTGGCGTTGCCCGGGAATCCGGCGGCCCACACCGGCACGCCGGGCCGCTGAACCGGGCGCGGCAGGAACGTGACGTCGTCGACGGTGTAGTGCTCGCCGCGGTGGCGCACCGGCTCGCCGGACCAGGCGGCGGCCAGGATCGTCAGTGACTCGTCGAGCATCTGCCCGCGCCGCCGGTCGTCGAGTTGCTCGCCGGTCCTGGACAGTTCGCCGGCGAACCGGTCGCTGCCGAGGCCGACGCCGAGGATGAGGCGGCCGTCGCTGAGCCGGTCCAGGGTCGCGGTCTCCCGCGCGACCTTCGCCGGCCGCCGACGGGCGAGCGGGGACACCATCGGGCCGAGCCGCAGCCGCTCGGTCGCGGTCGCTACGGCCGTCAGCGCGATCCACGGGTCGGCGACCTGGCGGACCGGTGCCCGCCAGCACAGCTGATCCCATACGAAGCAGCCGTCCCACCCGGCTTCCTCCGCGTCGGCGGCGAGGCGCGCGGCCTCCCGCGGGTCGGCGAGGTCGTCGAAGAGCGGCAGCCAGAGTGCCGACCGCAGCCGGTTCACGGGCGGGCTCCTTCCGTGTGCCGCACCAGGGCCGACACGAAGTCGTCCCACACCGGCCTCGGCAGGTCGTGTCCGGCCCCCTTGAGGACCAGCAGTTCCGCGCCGGGGACCGCGTCGCGCAGCGCCTCGCCGTGCGGCAGCGGCAGGAACGGGTCGTGGTCGCCGTGGACCACGAGCGTCGGCGCCGCGATGTCGCCGAAACCGCCTCGGACCGGTCCATCGGGCTCGACGGCGTAGTGGTTGGCGAGAGTCGACGCGTAGTTCCTGGCGCGCGCCACGTCGCGTTCGGCCAACGCCCGGATCGCGGCCTCGTCGAAGTACGGCGAGCCACCGGCGAACGCCCTCGCACCGGCGACCACGTACTCGACGACCGCGGTCGCGTCGGCGTAATCCGGCTCGGCCGGCATGGCCAGGTCGCTCGACGGCGGCGGCAGGTCGTCGGCCCCGGTCGAGGTCGAGACGAACGTCAGCGACGCGACCCGGTCGGGATGGTCCACCCCGAGGATGAGCCCGCTCCCGCCGAACATCGACTGGCAGACCAGATGTGCGCACTCGATGCCCAAGGCGTCCTGGATGCCGAGCACATCCAGGGTCAGGTCGTTGAACGAGTACGCCGGCTGTCCGGGCGGGTAGCAGGTCGACCGGCCGGTGTCCCGATGGTCGTACCGGACCACGAACCGGCCACGGTCGGCGATCCGCTCGCACAGTTCGGCGTCCCACCACAGCATCGAGGCGGACGCCCCGGCGACCAGGACGACGGCCGGGGCCGCGCGGTCGCCGAAGGTCTCGACGCACAGCTCGACGCCGTTGATCTTGAATAGTTGCTCGCCGTGAGATCGATGTGAGGTCATGTCCGGAACGCTAGGCCCGCGACTACATCGTGAAAAGCGATGATTTCCGATTGATTCAATCGCTCCAAACAATCACCCCCACTATCGTGGAGCCCGTGACCGACGTCGAACTGCGCCATCTGACGGCCTTGGCCGCCATCGCCGAGGAGGGCTCGTTCGGCCGGGCCGCCGTCCGCCTCGGGTACACCCAGTCAACGGTGAGCCAGCAGATCGCCGCGCTGGAGAGAGCCGTCGGCGGTGCGGTGTTCGACCGGCCGGGCGGCCCCAAGCCGGTGCGGCTCACCCCGCTCGGCTCCGTGGTCCTGGACCAGGGTCGCCAACTGCTGGCGAAGGCGGAGGCATTGGCTCACGCCGTGGACCGGTTCAAGGCGGGAGACGGCCGGATCGACATCGGCACGTTCCAGAGCGTGTCGAACGTGATCCTGCCGTCGGTCGTACGCCGGCTGCGGGACGAGCACCCCGGCTGCGACATCAGGCTGTCCGAGGAGGAACCGGAGCAGCCGCAGATCGGTGACCTCGACCTGCTGTTCTACGACGGCCGCATCGACGTCGACGTCGAGCACCACAAGCTGCTCGACGATCCGTATCTGCTGGTGGCAGGCGCCGGCACCTTCCCCGAAGGCCCGGTCCCGCTGGAACTGCTCGACGGCGTACCGATGGTGGCCTGGCCGCTGACCTGCGACCAGCCTGCGATGGAACAGGCGGTCGCCCGGAGCGGCGCCCGTCCACAGGTCGTGTTCCGCAGCGCGGTCAACGACACCCTGTTGTCGATGGTGCGAGCCGGCCTGGGGTCGGCGGTACTGCCCTGGCTCGCCATCCGCGGCGCCGACGTCCCGTCCGACGACAGACTCCGCGTCCACGAGCTACGGCCGCCCCTGCCGCCACGGGAGATCTACCTGCACTGGCGGGCCGGACGCACCCACTCACCACTCGCGGGCCGGGCCATCGAGATCGCCGTCGAAGTCGCGACCGAACTCGCCCCGCCGCCGACCAACAGCTGATGCATGGCGGTGCGAGGCGCCCGCCCAGTACTCAGGGACGGGCGGGCAAGTCGCCGTAGGCGGATCATGTCGGCGTCGCGGGCCCTGGCACGCGCCGTCCTCTAACTCGCCTCGGTACGGAGAGCCCTGGCTTGCCGGTCGTCGGCAGCCTCTCGGCACGCCCAGGCCACCTCCCCGTCGGATCCCGTCCGATCAGACCGTGAACTCCCGGATCACCACGTTCCGGAACACCGCCTGCCCGTCGATCGTGAACAACGCCAGTGCCGTGTCGGACGGGTCGGGGAAGGCCTCGGTCGAGTGCGCGTACCGGCCGTCGCCGACGAACATCTCGACGGACGTGCGGTCGACGAGGATCCGCAGGCGGACCGTGCCGGCGGACAGGTCGAACGGCGTCCGACTCTCCTGCCAGCGGCCGGAGTTGTCGGGGCTCACTGTGTAACCGCGGTTGACGAAGGCGTAGTCGCCGTAGACCCCCGCGTCGATGTGCCGCCCACCGTCCGACGACCGCCGCAACTGGAGGCCGGCACCGAGCAGTTGGTCCCAGGTGATCTCACAGGTCAGCTCGTACGCGGTACCCGTGTAGTCGAGCGTTCGTGTGCCGTCGACCGTGATGTCGCCGAGGTCCACCGTGCGCGACACATGGTCGTCCAGGGCCGCCACCGGCTGGCACGCCAGGTAGTACGCACCGGAGGCGTGCTTCAGCCGTACCTCTCGGACGATCGAGTCGGTGCCGTTGAAGCCGTCGCACTCGACGGTGGGCGTGGTGTTCGCGTAGTCCCAGTGGTTCAGCCAGCCGATCGCGTACCGCACGTCCGGGTCCAGGACCCCGCTCGCGTCACGTCTGTCGAAGGTGACCGCCGCGTACCAGTCCCAGCCGTGGTCCAGCCACTGGGGATCGGACGCGTCGGCGGTGAAGGTCGTACCGTCGAAGGAACCCGTCCAGTACGCGAACGTGCTCGGCAGCCCGGCGCCCTTGCCGTTGGCGCTGACGCCCAGCACCCACTTCCAGGTCCCGTCGTCCGCCCTGATCCGGAACAGGTCGGGGCACTCCAGGACGCCGATGCCGCCCTTGATGAAGCCGCCGACGTACGTCCACGCCTTGAGGTCGGCGGAGTGGTAGAACCCGACCTTGTCGTTCTCGGCGAGGAGCATCACCCACCGCCCGTGCTCCTCGTCGCGGATCACCTTGGGGTCGCGGAAGTCCCGTACACCGGGGTTGGGGAGGACCGGGGCGGTGCCGTGGTTGGTGAAGGTGCGGCCGTCGTCCGTCGAGTAGTACAGGTACTGGGCCTGGGTGACGTCGTCGGGCGCCATGGTGGCGATGACGATCACCGCGCCCACGCCGAAGCCCGCCGTGTCGTCCGTGTCGACCACCGCCGAGCCGGACCAGACGTCGCCGTTGGGTGTGGTGTCCTTCGGCACGGCGATGCCCCGGTCGGTGAAGGAGACGAGGTCGGTGCTGGTGGCCAGGCGCCAGGCGGTGCCGGCCGTCGTGCCGCCCGTCGAGTAGTCGGGGTTGTAGAGGTAGTAGTAGTGGTACTCGCCGTCGATCCAGACCGGGCGCTGCGGGTCGTTCATCCACTGGTCGGGGACCGTGAAGTGGTACTCGGCGCGGTAGCTGCCCGAGCATGCGGCCGTCGCCGTCGCCTCGCGGGGCACCGCCACCGCCGGCCCCACGAGGTCCGGCAGCAGAACACCGGCGGCGCCGACGGCCGAGACCGTCAGCAGCGACCGCCTGGACAGTGTCTCCCCCGTCTTCCCCGGCGTCTCCCCCGGGCCGAGCGAACTCCTCTTCATGCCACGCATCGTGCGGCTCCCTTCCCCGACGTCGTCGTCGGGAGGCGACTCATGTGGACCAGTTCACGTGAACCAGCTCATGTGGACCGGAACCGTATACCTAACTCGTTAAAGGTCAAGCCCTCGCGCACCGGCCGTGCCCAACCTCCCAGCCGCACTTCCCATCCGCGCACGTCCCTTGACAGACCTGCGGCGGGGTTCTCATCATCGTGGAATCACACCTGGACTAACACGAGTTAGGCTCGCCGATGACCGACTCGCTCCTCTCCCGACGGGCCCTGATGCGCTACGGCGCGTACGGCGCCGGAGCCGCCGCTCTCGCCGGTGTCGCGGCAGGCTGGGACCGCCTCACCGCCGCCGACATCCCCGGCCGCGACGACGGCTCGCTCGTCATCGCCACCCTGGGCTCCGCCTTCAACCCCGAGGCGCAGCGCGCCCTGCGCGACGGATTCCGCGAGGTCCACCCCGACATCAGGATCCGCATCAACCCCGTACAGGCCTACGACTGGTCGGACTTCTTCTCCAAGATCCTCACCCAGATCGCCGCGGGCACGGCACCCGACCTCGTGTACGTCGCCACCGAGGGCGTGCAGCTCTTCGCCCAGCGGCTCGGCGTACCGCTGGACCGGTGGGCGAAGCGGGACGCGGCCGAGCTGCGCACGTACTTCGCCGACGTCCATCCCTCGCTGGTCGAGTCGATGATGTACGAGGGGAGCCTCCACCAACTGCCGGTCGAGTTCAACGCGGCCGACATGTACCTCAACAACCGGGTCCTCGAACGCGCGGGTGCCGACCTCCCCGCCGACGACTGGACCCACGACGACTTCACCACGCTGCTGCGAGCGATGAGACGCGGCAACGGCGACCGGTTCACCCCGTACTTCTGGACGAACCGGCTGTGGGGCGGAGTGGTCCCCTGGCTCTTCGCCAACGACACCAACCTCCTCACCGAGTCCAAGGCCCCCGGCGGCGACTGGCTCTGGAACTCCTTCTATCCCGAGGCACAGCGGCGAGGCCGGGGCGGCGGCTACCGGTGGACGACACCCCTGGCCGACTCCGACCGCGTCGCGGAGGTCTACGACTACCTCGCCTCCCTCGTCCAGGAGGACCTGTGCACCCGGCCGGAGGGCGGCGACGGCCGCAACCTCGTCGGCGTCTTCTCCACCGGCCGCGTCGGTGTCACGCCCGCGGGCGGCTTCTGGGCGGGCGGCCTGCATGAGGCGGGCATGAAACCGGCCGACTACGACGTGCGGTACTTCCCGCGTTGGCGTACCCGGCGGCACCAGTTCGGCGCCGCCGGGTACGCGATGCTGCGAACGTCGAAGATGCGGGACGAGGCCTGGGAGTTCATCAAGTACACCGCCCGCAAGGACGTGATGACCCAGCTCTTCGCGGCCAACCAGACCACTCCGGCCCGCCGCTCCATGGTCGACGAGGCCCGCTACCGGGAGACAGGACCGGCCCACTGGCAGGTCTTCTACGACACCCTCGACAAGATCCCCACCACCGGCCCGATCCCGGCCCCGCCGCAGGTCAACGAGATCGAGCAACTGCTGATCAAGCACACCGGAACCGCCCTCGCGAGCCCCGGCGCGGTGCGTCCCGCGCTGCGCCGGCTGCAGGGGGACCTGGAGAAGGCCATGGAGCGTGAAGTGTGACGAACACCGAGACCAGGCCCGTGGGGCCGGAGCCCGCCCGCACCCGCAAGAGCCGCGGGAACCGCCGGAATCGCGGGACCGGTCGGACCCGTAAGGCATCCGAGTCCACGTCCACGGCCACCACCACCATCCGCAGCCGGGGCACCCGCCTCCTCGCCGTACTGTTCCTCGCGCCCACCGTCGTCGGCATCGTCGTCTTCACGGTCGTACCGATCGTCGGCTCGGTCGTCCTCAGCTTCTTCCAGTGGGATGTGATCGACGACCCGCGGTGGGCCGGAGCGGCCAACTACCGGGAGATCCTGACCGATTCGACGGTCCTCGTCTCCTTCCGCAACACGCTCGTCTTCATGGTGCTCGCGGTCGCACTCCAGTTGCTGATCGCGCTCGTGCTGGCGATCGCGGTGAACGGCCGGATGCCCAAGTGGCTGCGGTCCGTGTTCCGTTCGGCGTTCTTCTTCCCGCTGGTGCTGTCCGCCGCGTCCATCTCGGTGGTGATGAAGTACCTGTTCAACCAGGACTTCGGCCCCGTGAACTGGCTGCTCGGCACGGTCGGTATCCCCTCGGTCCCCTGGCTGACCTCGGAGAACGGGGCGATGGCGGCCGTGGTATTGGCGTACGTCTGGCAGCAGTTCGGCTTCTCCTTCCTGCTGTTCGTCGGCGGCCTGAACAACATCCCGAAAGAGGTGCACGAGGCGGCTTCGCTGGACGGCGCGAGCGGGGTGCGCAAACACCTCGCCATCACCCTGCCGCTGCTGTCGCCCACGCTCCTTGTGGCGTCCGTGGTCGGCATCATCAACGCCCTCCAGGTCTTCGAGCAGCCGTATGTCCTCACGGCGGGCGGTCCCGGCGACTCGACGCGCACGGTCGTGATGGTCATCTACGAGACGGCCTTCGAGCAGCTCCGCTTCGGCGAGGCGTCCGCCGTGGGCGTCCTGCTCTTCGCCCTGATCATGGCGGTCACCGCACTCCAGTTCCGGCTCAGCCGGCGTTACGTCCACTACCAGTGAGCCGGGTGAGTCAGATGAGCACGAGTTCCCTCTCAAGTTCCCTTCCCGGTTCGGCGTCGGGTCCGATGCCGGGTCCCCCCACGAGCCCCACGAGCCCCACCGCGTCACGCGTACGGCACGGCCTGGCTCCCTGGGGCCGGATCGCGGGCCTGGCGCTGTGTGCCCTGTTGACGCTCGGCCCGGTCATCTGGACGGTGTCGACGTCACTGCGCATGCCGGCGGAGTCCTTCGACCTGCCGCCGAGGATCATCCCCACTGACCCCACCGTCGACGCCTACCGCGGGGTCTTCGACCAGATCGACGTCTGGCTGTACGCGCTGAACTCCACCCTGGTGACCGCGCTGATCGCGGCCGGCCAGATGGTCACCGCGGGCCTGGCGGGCTATGCCTTCGCCCGCCTCGAATTCCGCTTCAAGAAGCCGCTGTTCGCGCTGGTCCTGGCCACGATGATGGTTCCTCTGCAGGTCACGATGGTCCCGGTCTTCCTGGAACTGAAGACGATGGGTCTGACCGACACCCTGCTCGGCCTCATCGTCCCGGCCTTCCCGACGGCCTTCGGCACCTTCCTGATGCGCCAGTACTTCCTGGGCATGCCGAAGGACCTGGGCGAGGCGGCGATGATCGACGGCGCGGGTCCGTGGCGCGTCTTCCGGTCGGTGTACGCCCCCTTGGCGGCCCCCGGTCTCGCCATCGTCGGCGTGCTGGCCTTCAACTACCACTGGAACGAATTCTTCCGGCCGCTGATCCTCGAAACCTCCACCGAGAACCTCACACTGCCCCTGGGCCTGGTCTCCCTCCAGGGCAACCTCGGCACCGGCTCGATCTCCGTCGTCCTCGCCGGAGTCGTCCTCTCCATGATCCCCGCCGTCGTCGTGTTCGTCGTCGGCCAGCGCCCTCTGCGCGAGGGCATCACATCCGCAGGAGTCAATCGTTGAGTTCCGTGAGCCGGTCGCCGGTGGAAGAGACCGACGCCGACAGCCCGCGTTTCAGGGTCCGCCCGCCGGCCAACTGGATGAACGACCCGAACGGCCCGTTCCGTTGGGGCGATCGCTACCACCTCTTCTACCAGCACAACCCCGACGCCCCCGTGCACACGAACGTGCACTGGGGCCACGCCTCCAGCCCCGACCTCGCCCACTGGGACGACCACGGGATCGCCCTGCGCCCCACGCCCGACGGCCCGGACGAGGCGGGCTGCTGGTCCGGCTGCGTGGTGGACGACGGTGGTGTACCGACAGCGGTGTACTCCGGGATCGACCACGCCCACCGGGGCCTGAGCGCGATCTGTCTGGCCGTCGCCGAGGACGACGGCCTCCGGAGGTGGAAGCAGCTGCCGGTGCCGGTGGTCGCCGGACCGCCACCCGGCCTGGACGTGACGATGTTCCGGGACCCTTTCGTCTTCCGCTTCGCCGGACGCCGCTGGGCGCTGATGGGCGCCGGCCACGCCGACGGCACCCCGTCCGTCCTGGTGTACGACTGTGAGGACCTGTACGACTGGCGGTTCGCCGGGGTCCTGCTGGACGGCCGGGACCCGGCGGCGGTCCGCGCCTTCGGCAGGCGGGCGATCGGCTGGGAGTGCCCGCAGTTGTGGGCGACCCCCGGGGGCGACTGGGTGCTGGCGGTGGCCCTGTGGGACGGCGACCCGCTGAGCACGGCTTACCTGACGGGGCGTCTGATCGAGCCCGGTGAAGGGCGGTTGAGGTTCGCGGCGGGCACGGGCGGCGGCCCGCTGGACCTCGGCCGTGACTTCTACGCCCCCGCCGTCCTCCAGGACACGGAGTCCAACCGCGCCCTGCTCTGGGGCTGGTCCTGGGAGTCCCGCCCGCCCGAGGAGGTGGACCGCGCGGGCTGGTCCGGCGTCCTCACGGCACCCCGGGTGATGGACACCCACGAGGACGGCACGCTACGGGTCGTACCGGCTCCGGAGCTCGAACTCCTGCGAGCGGCCGTCCCGTTCACGGCCGCACCGGGACCGCACCGGCCGCTCCCCCTCGCGTACGACCTGCTGGTGACCGCCCGTTCGGCGGCGACGTTGAGTCTGCTGCGGGCCGCGTCCGGGGCCGAACTGACCGTGCGCCTGGACCCGGCGTCCGGCACGGTGACCCTGGACCGCACGGCCTGGCCACGCTCCCGCCCGGACGGCACGGCCCCCCTGGTCCTGCCGACCCCGCCGGGCGAGACCCTCACCGTACGGATCCTCGTGGACGGCTCCCTGCTGGAACTGTTCGCGGGTGACCGGGCGACGGCCACGGAACGGGTGTACCGACGGCACGACGACATCGCGGAGCTGACCGTGACGGGGACAGGGACGGGGACGGACGTCGAGGTCACGGGCTGGGAGCTGGTCCCACCGAACCCCGCGTGACGACGGGGCACTCCAGCCGCCGGGTGGTGACCGGCGGCGCGGTCCCGCTGTCGATGGCGTCCAGGAGCAGGCGGACGGCCGTCTCTCCCATCGCGCGATGGGGCAGCGCGACCGTGGTGAGGGGCGGGCTGAGGAAGGCCGCCATGTGTTCCTGATCGTCATAGCCGACGACGGACAGCTCGGCGGGCACGTCGAGGCCCAGGCGCGCGGCGGCGTGGAGGACGCCCGCGGCGACCCGGTCGTTGTAGCAGACGATGCCCGTGGGCCGCCGGTCGGCGGGAACACCGTCCAGCAGCCGCAACGCTCCCTCGTACCCGGCGGAGATCTCCCCTCCCGTACGCACGACCCGGTCCTTCCCAGCCGTCAGCCCCACCGTCCGCAGCGCGTCCCGGAAGCCGCGCAGCCGTTCCGCGGTCGCGATGTCGTCCAGACCGCCCACCAGGGCGACACGGCGGTGGCCCGCGTCGAGAAGGACACGCGCGGCGCTGCGGCCACCGGCCCGCTCGGCGGGGATGACGGCCGGGAGGGAGCCGTCCTCGGGGAGACAGTTGGCGAGCACGGCGAACGTGCGGTGCAGCCCTTCCGGGACTCGGGCGCGGCGCAACGACAGGGCGGCGTAGATGATCCCGTCGACCCTGCGGTCGAGCAGTTCGGCGACAGCCGCGTCCTCGGCGACCGGGTCCTGCCGGGAGTCGACGGTGAGCACCAGGTGCTCGCTGCTCCACGCCATGTCCATGGCCCCGCGCAGCAGCCGCCCGGCGAACGGCGAGGTGGCGATCTCGTCCGTGACCAGACCGATCACGGCGGTACGACTCCGGCGCAGGCCACGGGCGACCGCGTTCGGCCGGTAGCCGAGCTGTTCGGCCGCCTTGCGGATCTTCTCCTGCGTCTGGGCGGAGAGGTTGCCCTGGGCACGCCCGTTGAAGACGAAGGACACGGCGGTGTGCGACACCCCGGCAAGCCGGGCGACATCCCGCGAGGTCGCCCGCTCGGCCCCGCCACCCCGCGTCTTCTCGACCCCGCCCATGCCTCGTCCCCGCAGACTTCGTCTGATCAGCAGAGCCTACCCGCGGGAAATGCCCCGGAGCCCGCCACCGCAGCCCGAAGGGGACACGCGGTGGAACAGCCGCTGACCTCTGCACACCGGGGTACAGGTCGCCGTACGACCGCGAACGCCCGACCGCCGTCCCTCGCAGCTTGCGGGAACCGTTCAAGTCGCGACCGGCCGACGACGTCCCGGGTTTCCTCGTGACCACGATCAGTGGAAAGAACGCGGCAGGCGTCGGGTTCCCTTCTGCTTCGCTCCCGTGCGGCCAGGATCACGGTCGAGGTCCAGTCCACGTCGCTGCCATCGCCACCGAACCGATGCCGGCCGCTTCATCTCGACGCCCACGCGACGCGCAACGCGCAATACGACGAAGCCTGGCGCTGCCGAGTCTGTCGCTCATCCCTCCCAGGGCATACCCGTCGGCGCCTGTTGTTGAGGTGCCGCCCTCCACCTCAACATGAGGCTGGAAGGGCTGCCGGTGGCCCTTCCAACCCCTACTGGCTACGGATTGCAGCTGACGCGGACCTCGCCGTTGCAGGAGTCGACTCCCGTGCCGCCGTTCAGCCGGTCGAAGCCCGGACCGCCGGTCAGCGAGTCCCGGCCCGAGCCGCCGAACAGCCGGTCCCTGCCGAAGCCACCACGCAGCGTGTCATTGCCCGCGTCCCCGTTGAGCACGTCGTTTCCGGCGACACCGCTCAGCGTGTCGTCGCCCGCGCCCCCGTTGAGCGTGTCGTTGCCTGCGCCGCCATTGAGCTGGTCGTTGCCCTCGTCGCCGTTCATCGTGTCGTCGCCGGCGTCGTCGCTCAGCGTGTCCCTGCCCGCGCCTCCGGACAGCCGGTCGTTGCCGGAGCCGCCGTTGAGCACGTCGATGCCGTCGCGCGCCGCGAGTCCGTCGTTCCCCGCGCCTCCACGAAGCAGGTCACGACCCGAACCGCCGATCAGGGTGTCGTTTCCTATGCCCCCGTTGAGAGTTGTCGGGGTGTGGACGTTCGTGCTGACACCGACGGAGTCGTTCAGGTTGAGGGTGTTGACCACGATCCGCTGGACGCCCGCGCACCGCACCTTCGTCACATCCGCGCCGACGCGCTGACAACCGGCCCCCGCCGTGATCCGACGGCGGTCGTCGACCTCGTAGGACGCCACCCCGATACGGCTGACGGTGACCCGGTTGGCCTGGTTGACGCGTGCGTCGTACGTGAGTGTCCCGTTGGAGACCGAGGCGGTGCCGGGCGCGGCGGGCAACGCCACGGCCGGCATCACCTGGGAGGCGGTGACGGCCCCCGCCGCGATCGCGGTGGCCAGCACCATCTTGTATGTGTCGCGCATATCCGATTCCCCCTGTGGGTGGGTCCGCGGCGGCACCCCCCGTGGACGCCGCCGTCGGACCCCCACAGCCTCACCGCCTCCCGGTGGCAACACATCGGGAGAATCCTTGGTTCCGCCCCTGCCTCTACCTCATATGTCCATTGACGGGCAGGGCCCCGAGTCCTAGCTTCGGCCTCGATGCCGAACCCCTTGTACTCCTCGCCGGTGATGGTGGGACGGTCGGTGGAACTGGCCGTTCTGGACGCCGCGCTGCACCGGGCCGACGGCGGCGAGGGACGGCTGGTGGTGGTCGAGGGTGACGCCGGCATCGGCAAGACGAGGCTCGTGGACAGCTTCGCGCGGGCCGCCGCCGAACGTGGCGTACGGGTGCCGGTGGGGTACTGTCCGCCGCTGGTGGACGACGTGCCGTACGCGCCGATCCTGGACATCCTGCGCGGCCTCGACGCCTCGCCGGCATCCGCCCGGATCCGGGACCGCGGGCGCTTCTTCCGCAAGGTCGCGGATCTGCTCGCCGGACAGGGCACGACCACCGTCGCGATCGTCGAGGACCTGCACTGGGCCGACGGGTCCACCCGCGACCTGCTGGCGTTCCTCTCCCGCGTACTGCGCAAGGACTCCGTCCTGCTGGTCGTCACCGTGCGAGGCGACGAGCTGGTCCCCGGCCATCCGGTCGGCGCGCTGCTCGCCGAACTGACCCGCGACCGGCAGGTGGACAGGCTGCGGCTGCTGCCGCTGACACGTGCCGAGGTGGAACGACAGGTGTGCGAACTCCTCAGGGAGCGCGCCTCCGCGTCCCTCGTGGACGATCTCTTCGGCAGGGCGGAGGGAAACCCCTTCTTCACGGAGGAACTGCTCGCCGCCGATGGCGGGACCGGCCGCCTTCCGGCGACCGTGAGCGATGCGCTGCACGCCCGCTTCGCCCGGCTGGGACCGGCCGCGGGGCAGGTGCTGCGGGCGGCCTCGGTGATCGGCCGCTCCAGCGACCACCTGCTGCTCGCCGCCGTCGCCCGTCTGCCGGACGACGTCCTGGAGGAGGCCCTGCGCGAGGCGGTGGACCACTTTCTACTGGTGTCGACGTCCGACGGCTACCGTTTCCGCCACCAGCTGGCGCAGGAAGCGGTCCTCCGCACGGTACTGGCCGGCGAGCGCGCCCGGTTGCACGGCCGCGCCGCCCGGACTCTCCAGGACCGAGGTCCCTCACCGGCGGACGTCGCGCCGGCGCATGCCGCGGAGCTGGCCCGGCACTGGGAGGGCGCGGGTGAGTCCGCGCAGGCCCTGGCGGCCGCCCGCCGGGCGGCGGACCTCGCGGTCGGGGCCAGTTCCCCCGCGGCGGCCCACGTCCAGTTCGAACGGATGCTGCGGATGTGGCCGCACGTCCCCGGCGCACCGGTGCCCGCCGGTATGACGCGTCATCAACTCCTGCTCCACACAGCCGAGTCGGCCGCCGGAGCCGGTAACAACCCGCGAGCCCTCGCTCTGGTGTCGGAGGCCCTGCTGGAGGTCGACAGAACCGCTGAGCCGGCACGTGCGGCCGTACTGCTGGAGCGCCAGGGCTGCTATGCGCTGACCTCCGCGGACCAGAAGACCTCCCGTACCGCGTACGAGGAAGCGGCCCGCCTGGTGGCGGGAGCGCCCGCCTCACCCGAACGCGCCCGGGTACTGGAGTCGATGGCCCAGGGCCTGATGCTGCGCTCCTACGACGAGGAGGCGATCGGCTACGCCGAGCAGGCCATCTCGGACGCCCGGGAGACCGGTGCCACCCCGGTCCTGTCGCTCGCGCTGTGCTCCCTGGGATCGTCCCTGTTCAAGCTCGGACGGTTGGAGGAAAGCCTGGACCGGCTCGGCGAGGCCGTCACATTCGCCCTGGAGACCAACGAGCCGTCGGCGGTCGCGCGGAGCTACTGGTCGCTGTGCGAGAACCTGGTGTCAGCCGGGCAGCCACAGCTCGCGCTGCGGCGGGCCGCCGAGGGCGCGCGGCTGACCAGGGACCTCGGCCTGACCGGCACGTTCGCGCCCGCCATCGAAGGCTGCGCGGTACGTGCTCTGGTCCGGCTCGGGCGGCTGCGCGAGGCCTCGGACGTCGCGGAGCGGGCGCTGGGGGAGGTCGTGGAGCGCTTCTTCTGCCAGCAGATCGAGATCCAGCTGGCCGGGCTGGAGACCAGGCGCGGGCGACTGGTCGCGGCCAAGGAGTTGCTCGGCGGACTCGACGCCATCTTCACCACCGAGGAAATGCTGTGGAGCGTCGGCGTGCTGGGACACCAAGCCGAACTCGCCGTTGCCCGCGGAGACTGGGCGGACGCACTCGCACTGGCCGAACGCGGACTCGGTTCGCGTCATACGAGCGGACACGAGTCGCTCGGCCCGCGGCTGTGCGCCATCGCCGTACGCGCTGTCGCCGAGATGGTCGAGGAGGACCGCTGTCACGGCCGCCGCCCCGACCCGGCTTCGACGCCGGCCAAGGCCCGCCGGTTCGCCGACCTCGCGGATTCGCTGGTCACGCAGGTCCGGGCCCGCGGTGGCCGGCCCTCGCCCGACCACCTCGGCTACGCGCTGCTGGCCCGCGCCGAGTGTTCCCGGCTGGACGTGTCCGGGCCGGATCCCGACCTGTGGGAGCGGTTCTCCGCGGACCGGGACCGGGAGTTGGACCCCTACCTCGCCGCATACGCACGTCGGCGCCACGCCGAGGCGCTTCTCATGTCCCGCGCGCCACGTGCCACCGTCGCGCCCCTGCTGTACGAGGCCCACCGCAGCGCCCGGGAGATCGGTGCCGAGCCGCTGGCCCGGGACATCGGCGACTTCGCCGGGCGCGCGGGTATCGCTCTCGACCGGTCGGTCCCCGCAGACCCTGGCCGGGCGTCGGTCGGCGCCGGATTCGGCCTGACCGACCGCCAGAGCGAGGTCCTCCGGCTGCTGGCACGCGGCCTGACCAACGGTGAGATCGCCCGCGAACTGTTCATCTCCGTCAAGACCGCGAGCGTGCATGTCTCGGCGATCCTTCGAAAACTGGGCGTCACCAGCCGCATCCAGGCCTCCACGATGGCGAAGGGGATCCTTGGCGACGACCGGGACTGACACCGGCGCGGCGTCTCTGGTCCGGCGGCTGCACGGCTCCAGAGAGACCGACAGAGGCCATGGTGCGGGCCCCGACCAGTGTGAAGGGGCGGGCAGGCAAGTCGCCGTTGCCGCGCGACCCCGCGACGGTTCCCCCGGATTCCCGCTGGTCAGCGCACCCTCCCCCGTGGTTTGAGGGGCACGGGCGGCAGTTCGGGAGCGGGCAGCGCGGCACCGCCGTACCCCACCACCTCACCGAAGCGCGAGCCCGACATCCAGTCCGCGCGGGCCTGGGTGATCTCCTCCTGGGAGCGGCCGATGAAGTTCCACCACATGATCAGCTCCTCCTCGAACGGCTCACCGCCGAGGAGCATGAGGCCGGCGTCCGACTCGGCGCGCAGGGGAAGTTCGGAGCGGCCGCAGCCGAGGTAGAGCATGGAACCGGGCAGCAGTGGTACGCCGTCGACGTGGGCCTCGCCGGACATGGACAGCACGGCGTACTCGAAGTCCGGCTCCAACGGGAGGCGTACGTCCGCCCCTTGGGCGAGGGCCAGGTCGGCGCCGACGATCGGGGTGTACGTCGTCCCGGGCGAGGCGGCCCCGTCGACGCCGCCGAGGATGAGCGTGGCCTCGATGCCGGGGGCGGTGACGACGGGCAGCTCGGCATGGTGCTCGAACAGCGGGTCGGCGTGGCGGTCGCTGTCGGGGAGCGCCACCCACAACTGCGCGCCATGGAGGAAGCGGGCGTGCGACTTGGGGCTCTCCTCCGAGTGGCTGATGGCCCGGCCGGACGTCATCAGGCCCAGCTCGCGCGGCCGGATCGTCTGGAGACTGCCGGTGGAGTCGCGGTGCAGGACCTCGCCCTCGTGGAGCCAGCTGACGGTCTGCAGGCCCATGTGCGGATGCGGCGGAACCTGCATGCCGGGCTCGTCGGCGATGTCGTCGGGGCCGTAGTGATCGACGAAGCACCAGGCGCCCACCATGCGCCGGCCCAGGTTGGGCAGCAGACGGCGGACCTCGCTGGACTCGCCGAGCTTGACCCGGCGGGGACTGAGGAGCTCACGCACCGGCTCCGCCACCACGAAACCCCGGCCGCCGCACAGAGCGGGAACTGCCTCGCGATCAAGATTGCTCATGGCCCACAACCTAGCCCCGCGAAGGACTCTCCGTCAGGCCATCCACCCGCCGGTCGGCGGACCGGTCGCCCGCTCCATAAATACTAGCCATGTACATAGTAGCCATGTACCGTATTTCTCGTGAGTACGAATCCCGAGGGCGCGACGCCCGGCTTCCTGGTGTGGCGTCTGTCGATGAAATGGCGGGTCGCCGTGGACCGGGCGGTGGCACCGCTCGGCCTCACCCACGCGCAGTACTCGCTGGTCGCTTCGCTCTACGGCATGGACCGGGCCGGACTCCGCCCCAGCCAGCGGCAACTCGCCGACCACACAGGGCTCGAACCGCTGTACGTGTCGAAGCTCGCCCGCGCCCTGGAGGCGGCCGGACTCGTCGAGCGCACGCGGGACCCGGCCGACCCCCGCGCGGTGCAGCTGACGCTCACCGATCAGGGTCGCGAGGTCACCCGCCGCGCGATCGGGATCGTCCACGGGCTGCTGGAACAACTGCTGACACCACTCGGCGGCCTCGACGGGCCACGCGCGAAGGCCTTCAGCCGCGAACTGGCGACCCTGCTGGACGTACCGCTTGATCCCCTCGATCCGCCGACCGAGAACGAGACGGAGCAGTCATGACCACTGCGACACCCACTACACCCATCGTCAACGGCCGCGTCATCGCCCTGGCCCACTACGCGGGACGTGCCGTCCTGGAGCGCGTTCTGACGCGTACGGGCAACACGTTCAACCAGTCGGTGACCCTCAGGGTCGTCGCGATCGCGGACACCCCGATCGAGCGCGACGAGGTGGCGGCCGACGTGAGCGGCTCGCTGAAGATCGAGGAGTCGGCGGTGCGGACCACCATCGACGAACTGGTGGCGGCGAAGCTGGTCGAAGAAGTCCCGTCGGACGGTTCCGGGCTGCGGCTCACGCCCGTCGGCCGGGAGCTGTTCGAGCGGGTCACCGCCGAGACGGGCGAGATCTCCGCCCGGATCTACGCGGACATTCCCGCCGAGGACCTGGCGACGGCAGGCCGCGTACTGACACTCGTCACCGAGCGGGCGAACGCCGAACTGGCCCGGATGTAGCAGCCATCGGCAGCCTCAACCGGGCACCCCGTCGAGGTCGTGGAATATTCAACGAAACGGCGTCGTTCTGCCCGTCGAAGGAGGTCGGAAGTGGACACGACGTACTACGACCACGGGACGCCCGCGGAGCGCTGGGAGCGCGCCCGGATGTTCTTCGACGCCAAGGAATACGCCGCCTCGGCACGCATCCTCGACGGCCTGGTCGAGGAGGTGCCGGAGCAGGTGGGCCCGCGACTGCTGCTGGCCCGCGCGTACTACCACTCGGCCCAACTGGGCCGCGCGGAACACCAGTTGAGGCTGCTCGTCGAGCGCGACCCCGTGGAGCACTACGCCCGTCTGATGCTGGGCCGCACCCTCCAACGCCAGGGCCGAACCGACGAGGCCGAGCCCCACATCCGCCTAGCCTCGGCCCTCGCGGGCGAGTTCGAGTCCTTGTGAGTACCGGAAGAACCCTGTGAGTACCGGGAGAGTCGGGAGCGCCTAGAGGCGTGCGCCGCGCAGCGGCGGGCTGAGCGCGGTCGCGGCCGCCAGGACGCAGATCGCGCCGCACCCGGCGAAGAAGGCCGCCGTACCCCAGCGTGCGGCGGCCAGGCCGGTGAGCGGGAAGAGCAGAGGGCTGAGCCCCAAGGTGCCGAGGGTCGTCACGGAGGTGACGCGCCCCAGGTACCGGGGCTCGGCCTCTTTCTGCAGCATGGCGTTGCCAAGAACCATCGCGACGCCGCTGACCGCGCCGAGCAGCCCGCTGAGCACGACGGCTGTTCCTGGTGTCGTGGCCCTGCCCAGCGCCGCGACCAGAACGGCGGTGGCGGCGAGCGAGACCGCCAGAACGACTCCGGCGCGTGGTACCCGGCTGGCCGCGGCCATCGCGAGAGCGCTGATGGCTCCGCCGACGCTGAACGCGGCGAGGATCCAGCCGAGACCTGCGGCGTCCCACTTCCTTTCATCGGCGAGAAGGACGAGTCCGGCCGCGAGCGGGCCGCTGAAGCACATCTCACCGAGGGCGACGACCCAGACGAGGCGGCGCAGTCGCCGGTGACCGCGCAGATAGCGGAGGCCGTCGCGCAGGTCGGCCGACAGCGGCCGGGGCGGATCCGATTCGGCGGGACCGCGTCGCATCGGCGCGGGCTCGACGTCCCCCTCCACCGGCGCGGTTGCGACTGCCGTAGCGGCGACCGGCGTCATGCGCACCGCCGACAACAGCCCCAACGACACCGCGAACAGCGCCCCCACCACGGCGAACGCGCCCGTCGCCCCCACCACGGCCAGAGCGAAGGAGCCGACCAACGGGCCCACCGCGTTGCCGAACCGAACCGCCAGGACCCGCATGCCCTGTACGCGGGCCAGTTGCCCCTGGTCCGTGAGCCTCGGTGGCAGGGCGCCCACCGCCGGCATGAACACCGCGTCGACCACGCCGAAGAGCACGGACAGGGCGTACAGCAGCCACAGTTGAGGGCCGCCGGCCCAGGTCGCGGCGGCGGCACCGAGCAGCACCCCGCACCGTACGAGGTCGCTGCCGATCAGGACGCGGCGCGGGCCGAAGCGGTCGGCGAGCACCCCGCCGCCCAGCATGAGCACGGCACGGGGTATCGCCCCGACGGCGAGTACGAGACCGACCTGTGCGGGACCCGCGACCCGGGCAGTGGCCCAGGACAGGGCCATGAAGTAGGCGACGTCGCCGGTGACCGACGTGGTGTAGGCGCCCAGCCAGCGCAGGACGTCCGGATCGCGGAAGGCGGGCCTCGCGGTCACGTCTCTTCGGCGAGCCACGGGAACATCTGCAGCTGCACGGCCACCCGCTCGGCCCCCTCGGTCGGCTCCCCCGTCCGGTACCGCTCGATCACTCCCGCCAACTCCTGCTTCATCGCTTCGAGTTGACGGGGCGTCAGATGGACCGTCTGATTCATGAACGCACTGACCCCGAACCACTCGTCGGGCAGGGCCGGTACGACCTCGGCGGCCACCCTGCGCAGCGTCTCGCCGTCGGTCAGGGCCAAAGCCTGTACGTACGCACGGCTTTCGGTCGTGTCCGGTGACGTGGACGGGTCGTGCGTCGAGATCCTGTGCCGCACACGCCACCACCGGTCCCGTCGTGTCCCCCGCCCCGTGTCCTCCTCGATGAGTCCGCCCGCCGCGAGCCGCCGCAGGTGGTAGCTGGCCGCGCCGGAGTCCAGCTCGAAGTGCGTGGCCAACTGCCGTACGGTCGCCGGGCCTTGCCGACGGAGTCGGTTCAGCAGTGCGAGCCGCATGGGGTGCGCCAGTACACGAAGTGCGGCCGTGTCGAGGGTGATGTCGTCGTCCGCCATGAGGCGCAGCGTAGAACGCGAAGAACTCTTCCGGAAGAGTTCTTCGCGAACGTCTCTTCGCAACCTCGGCGTTGCGGCGTTGCCGTACGGCCGGGTCCCCGCCCGAAGGACCCGGCCGCGCGTCAACGGCGGGCCGCTACTTGGCAGTCGCGTACGTCCGCTTTCCGCGGCGGTACGCGATCTCGCCCAGCACGACGTCCGCGGCGATGAAGGCCGCCAGTGGGATGCCGAGGAGGGGTACGAAGTAGCCGAGGACGGCTATGAGGGCCATCAGGGGGACCAGGACGTAGGCCGGGACCTGTTGCCAGGCGCCGCGGGGGATGGGGCGGCCGAAGGAGGAGGCTCGGCCGCGTTGCCACCACATGCGGTAGCCCCACAGGATGAGCAGGATCAGGCTGAGGGCGAGGGCCATCAGGACCAGCTGGTTGCCGATGCCGAACAGGACTCCGGTGTGCGCGTCGATGCCCCAGCGGCTCAGCTTCGCGAGGACCGGGTAGTCGGCGAACCGCACCGTGTCGGTGACCTCGCCGTTCGACGGATCGACGGCGACCGCGTCCTGCTTGGTGGGCCAGCTGCGCTGGACCTGCCTCACCACGTACCCGGACTCCGCGTCGGCGGGCGGGACGATCTCCACCGGGTCGCCAAGGCCCTTCGCCCGCGCGGACGCCAGCACCTTGTCGAGGCCGACGCCGTGCTCGACGCCTCCCTCGGCCGAGGCGGAGCCGTGGCCGGAGTGCTCGCCGCCCGCCGCCGCCGACACCGCGGGGGTGGCCTGGTGGAGCTGGGTGCGCAGTTCGTCGATGTGCGCTCCGGCGTACGTCGACCAGGTCAAGCCCGTCGCCGCGAGGAAGAAGAACCCGAGGGCGGCCCAGACGCCGACCGTGCCGTGCAGACCGAGTGTGCGTCGGCGGCCGGTGGTGCCGCGTATCTTGCGCTGCGTACGGCGGCGGCTGAACCAGAGCAGCAGACCGCCGCCCGCTATCACCCACAGCCAGCTGGCGGCGAGTTCGCTGTAGAGCCGGCCGTTCTGGCCGAGCTGCAGGTTGGCGTGGAACTCGTCGATCCAGGTGCGCAGCGGCAGCGCGCCGGTGGATCCGTACTGTTCGAGCGAGCCGCGCACCTTGGCGGTGTACGGGTCGACGAACACCGCGAGGGCGTGCGTCTCCTCGATGCCCGGGACGCCGGACAGCATCACCCTGGTGGTCTCGTCGTCCTTCGGCGAGGGGCGTACGGCGGAGACCGTGCCCTCCGGGTGGGCCTTGCGGGCGGCGGTGACCTGCTCGGATATCGGCAGCTTCTCGTCGCCGACGGGGACGGTCATCTCGTGCGAGTACAGGATCTTCTCGGCCTGGAACGACGCCGCGTACAGGAAACCGGTCGTGGCGGCGACCAGCAGGAACGGGGCGACGAGCACTCCGGCGTAGAAGTGCAGCCGCAGGACCAGGGGGCGCAGCGGCGACCAGGGGCCGCGTTTCGGGGAGGGGGCGACGGCTTGCGGGGACTCGTCCGTCTCGGTCGTGGGAGCGGTGGTCATCGGCGGGCTTCTCCGGTGGGGCAGGGGACGACGGGCCGTGCTCGGCCGTTGCGGTGCAGTAGTCGGTGGGCGGGGGCGTCGAGTTCCCGGAGGTTCGCGTGGTGTGGGTCACATCGCGAGGCGCATATCGGGGCTCCGGTCTTCCGGGCGGCCCTGTACTGGCACGATGCTCGCCATGACCTCCGGGATCGCCTTCCGCCTCGCGCGTGCCGCCGTGTTCGCGGCCGTGTGCGTGGTGTCGGCGTCCCTGGGGCACGCGCTGATGTCCGGGGCGGGCCTGCCGTGGTGGGCCGTCGGGTACGCGTTCGCCGCGACGACGGCCGCCGCGTGGTGGCTCACCGGGCGGGAGCGCGGCGTCGGGTTGGTGACCGGGGCCACGGTCGTGGCACAGCTCGGGCTGCACCAGGTGTTCGGACTCGCCCAGAGCGTGCGCTCGTCGGACACCTTCATGCCCCCCGCGTCCATGGATGCGGGCCATACGCACCCCATGAGCCCCGCACCGGCGGACACCCTGCTCATGGGTGGTGACGTCGGCATGTTCGCGGCCCACCTGCTCGCCGCACTCGTCTGCGGTGTGTGGCTGTGGCGCGGCGAGGAGGCCGCGTTCCGCACGGCGCGGGCGATCGCGTACCGGACCGGCCGGCTGCTCGGCACCGCGCTCTTCGAGCCGCTGCGGCGGACGTTGAGGGCGTTGCGGGTGTCGGCGGCCGGGCGGCCGGCCGGGCCCGTACGGACGCCCGTGTTCGTACCGGTGCGTCGACTGCGCGGAGTTCTGCTGGAGTACGCCGTCGCGCGGAGGGGTCCGCCGGTCGCACCGGCCGCCTGCTGACCGCCCGTCCCGCAACCGGTGACGGGCGGAACCGCGGCGTACGTGCCAGCTGTCGGCGGACAGCTCGCGTGCCCGGCGACCAAGTCCCGGTCCTCGTCGTACGGCGCCCAGACGTCGTACGAAGCCACGCGCGCGTGCCGTTGCCGTAGGTCCACGCGCGCGTGCCTCCGGGTCGCGCGGGCCGTACGCCGCTCTCCTCACTCCGTGCTTCCCTTCACCGAAGGACCACCTGCGATGGCTTCTGCCCTGCTTCAGGCACACGACGACGAACGGATCACCCGCTGGGCCCTGGCGGCCGGGGCCGGCGACCCCGACGCGGTCGAGCGGTTCGTGCGGGCCACCCACCGGGACGTATGGCGTTTCGTGGCCCACCTCAGCGGCGATGTGCACGGCGCCGACGACCTCACCCAGGAGACGTTCCTGCGCGCGCTGACCGCCCTGCCGGGGTTCTCCGCCCGCTCCAGCGCCCGCAGTTGGCTGCTGGCGATCGCCCGCCGCACGGTGGCCGACCGGTTCCGCACGGCGGCGGCCCGGCCGCGGCTGTCCGACACCGGCGACTGGCAGACGGCCGCCGAGCGCGCTCAGCCGCGGGGGCTGCCCGGCTTCGACGAGGGCGTGGCCCTGCTCGATCTCCTGGAGACCCTGGACGCCCCACGGCGCGAGGCGTTCGTCCTGACCCAGCTGGCGGGCCTCCCGTACGCGGACGCCGCGTCGGCGGTGGGTTGCCCGATCGGGACCGTACGGTCGCGGGTCGCGCGCGCCCGGGAGAGCGTGACGGCGTTGCTGGAGGCCGCGGGATAGGAGTCCAGGGGGAAGCCATGGAGGCGACACCCTCACTCCCCTCCAGAGAGCCGATTCGCGCCCCGGCATCCCGCTTTGGCATCCTGGCGGAATGGCTTCCCCCATTGACTCCGTTCCCTCATCCCTCAGCGACCAGGTGGAGGAACTGCTCTCCCGTACAGGCCCGTTACCGATCGTCGCCGCCGGTGACCCGGTGCTGCGCCGCCCGGCCGAGCCCTTCGACGGCCAGCTTGGCCCGGCGCTCCTCGCGCGCTTCGTCGCGGCCCTGCGCGACACGATGCACGCGGCACCGGGCGTCGGGCTGGCCGCGCCCCAGGTCGGCGTGCCGCTGCGCCTCGCGGTCGTCGAGGACCCGGCACCGGTGCCGGACGAGATCCGCGAGGCACGCGGCCGGGTGCCTCTGCCCTTCCGCGTCCTGGTCAACCCGACGTACGAGCCGGTGGGTCCCGCCCGCGTCGCGTTCTTCGAGGGCTGTCTGAGCGTGCCGGGCTGGCAGGCGGTGGTGGCCCGGCCCCTCGAGGTGCGGCTGCTGGCCCAGGACGAGAACGGCCGCCCGCTGGACGAGGTGTTCACGGGCTGGCCCGCCCGCATAGTCCAGCACGAGACGGACCACCTCAACGGCACCCTCTACCTGGACCGCGCCGAACTGCGCTCCCTCTCCTCGAACGAGGCGATGGCGGAACGCTGGTCCCACCCGACACCGAAGCAGGCGGCAGCGGACCTCGGCTTCGAACTGCCCGAGGGGAGTTGAGACCCCGCGCCCTTTGAAGGGGCCGGCGGAGCGCTCACGCGTCCCGATACGCCTCCAGCAGCCGCAGCCACACCTCGCTCACCGTCGGATACGCCGGCACCGCGTGCCACAGTCGGCTCACCGGGACCTCTCCGGCGACCGCGATCGTGGCGGAGTGGAGCAGTTCACCGACGCCGGGGCCGACGAAGGTGACGCCCCGGAGGGTCTCGGTGTCGAGATCGACGATCATGCGGGCGTGGCCGCGGTAGCCGTCGGCGTACAGGCCGGCGCCGGCGACCGAGGAGAGGTCGACGTCGACCGCGCGGACCCGGTGACCAGCCTGTTCGGCCTCGGCGAGGGAGAGGCCGACGGCGGCGGCCTCCGGGTCGGTGAAGACGACCTGGGGAACGGCCGCGTGGTCGGCGGTCGCCGAGTGGGCTCCCCAGGGGTCGGTCTCCAGGAGCGGGACACCGGCCGCGCGGGCCGCGATGGCGGCGCCGGCGATACGGGCCTGGTACTTGCCCTGGTGGGTGAGAAGGGCCCGGTGGTTGACGTCGCCGACCGCGTAGAGCCAGTCGCTGCCCGTCACCCGGCAGCTGTCGTCGACCGACAGCCAGGAACCGGGGTCCAGGCCGATCGTCTCCAGTCCGACGTCGTCGGTGCGCGGGGCGCGGCCGGTGGCGAAGAGGATCTCGTCGGCCTCGATGCGGTCGCCCGCGGAGGTGGTGACCACGACCGTCGTACCGTCCCGGGTCACCGCTTCGACCGACGTGCCCGTACGCACGTCGGCGCCCGCCTCCGTCAGCGCCTCGACGATGAGCTCCCCGGCGAAGGGCTCCATCTTGGGGAGCAGGCCCTTGCCCCGGACGAGGAGCGTGACCTTGGAGCCGAGGGCCTGCCAGGCGGTGGCCATCTCGACGCCGACGACCCCGCCGCCCACGACCACGAGGCGGCCCGGCACGGCGTGCGCGCTGGTGGCCTCCCGGCTGGTCCAGGGCTTGACCTCGGCGATCCCGGGCAGGTCGGGCACGACCGCGCGGGTACCGGTGCTGAGGGCCACGGCGTGCCGGGCGGTCAGGACGTGCCGCTCCCCGTCGGGGCCGTCGACCGTGACCTTGCGTGGTCCGGCGAGCCGTCCGTGTCCTCGGTAGAGGTCGACGCCGATGCCGTCGAGCCACTGGATCTGACCGTCGTCCTTCCAGTGCGAGGTGAAGCCGTCACGGTGGGCGAGGACCGCGGCGGCGTCGAGGGGGCCCTGTACTGCGTGGCTGAGCCCCGGCACTCGGCGTGCGTCCGCACGGGCGATGACCGGGCGCAACAGGGCCTTGCTGGGCATGCACGCCCAGTAGGAGCACTCTCCGCCGACCAGCTCGCTCTCCACGATCGCGGCGGAGAGGCCTGCCGCGCGGGCGCGGTCGGCGACGTTCTCCCCCACGGGCCCGGCCCCGAGCACCACGACGTCGTACGCGATGGATTCCGATTCCGTCATGGGGCCAGTCTGGTCCTTGGTGTGGGCCGTGGCCACACGGGTACGTGCGCGGAATACGCCACTGATCGACGCCGTTGTGGACAGCGGCAAGGCCCCGACCCCAGGAAGAGGGATTCAACGCCATGAGCAGCACCGTGGAGCTCACCAAGGACAACTTCGACCAGCTGGTCACGGACAACGAATTCGTCCTGATCGACTTCTGGGCGTCCTGGTGCGGCCCGTGCCGCCAGTTCGCCCCGGTCTACGAGAAGGCGGCGGAGGCCAACCCCGATCTGGTCTTCGGCAAGGTGGACACCGAGGCGCAGCCGGAGCTGGCCGCGGCGTTCAACATCCAGTCGATTCCGACGCTGATGATCGTCCGTGACCAGGTCGCGGTCTTCGCCCAGCCCGGGGCGCTGCCCGAGGCCGCCCTTGAGGACGTCATCGGACAGGCCCGGAAGCTGGACATGGACGAGGTCCGCAGGTCCGTCGCGGAGCAGGGCCAGCAGGCCCAGTGATCCGCCGCCTGATCCGCCGACGCCGCCGGCGGATCCGGTAACCCGTCTGCGCCCCTAGAAGGGGTAGCCCGCCACGTCCCCTCGCACCGTCGTCCAGCGCAGGTCGGTGAAGGCCTCCAGGTTGGCCTCGCCGCCGAACCTGGCGCCGGTGCCGGAGGCGGCGATGCCGCCGAAGGGCGCGACGGCCTCGTCGTTGACGGTCTGGTCGTTGATGTGGACGATCCCGGTGGGGACGCGCTCGGCGAGGTCGAGGCCACGCGCGGTGTCCCGGGTGACGATGCCCAGCGAGAGGCCGTACGGCCCGTCGGAGGCGAGGGCGGCGGCCTCGTCGGCGGTGCTGAAGGAGCGCACCGGCGCGACCGGGCCGAAGACCTCCTCGGTGTACGCGGGGGTCGAGTCGTCGACCCCGGCGAGGACCGTCGGACGGTAGAACAGCCGGTCGTGGGTGCCGCCCGCCGCCAGCTTCGCGCCGCGTGCGGTGCTGGACTCCACCAGGCCGTGGATCTTGGCCAGTTGGGCGTCGTCGATGATCGGCCCGAGGTGCACGTGCTCCCGGTGCGGGTCTCCGACGGCCAGCGAGTCGGCCTTCGCGGCGAGCCGCTCGACGTACTCCTCGTAGAGGGAGGCGTGCACGAGGTGGCGGCCGGTGGTCATGCAGATCTGGCCCTGGTGGAAGAAGGAGCCCCAGGCCGCTGTGGAGATCACCGCGTCGATGTCGGCGTCCTCCAGCACGATCAGCGCGGAGTTGCCGCCCAACTCCAGGTGTACGCGCTTGAGATGGCGCCCCGCGGCCTCACCCACCGCGCGTCCGGCGGCGGTTGAGCCTGTGAAGGAGATCACCGGCACCTGCGGGTCGGCGACCAGCGCCTGTCCGGCTTCCGGGCCTCCGGGCAGCACGTGCAGCAGCCCTTCCGGAAGGCCCGCCTCGGCGAAGACCGCGGCGAGCGCGAGGCCGCCGCAGACCGCGGTGCGCGGGTCCGGCTTCAGTACGACGCCGTTGCCGAGCGCGAGCGCCGGGGCCACCGAGCGGATCGAGAGGATCAGCGGGGCGTTGAAGGGCGAGATCACTCCCACGACGCCGACCGGGACCCGACGCGTGTACGACAGCCGGGCCGCCTCGGACGGCAGGACCTGCCCTGCCGGACGCGACGCGAGCGCGGCGGCCTCGTAGCACTCCTGGGCCGCGACGTGGAGTTCGAAGTCGGCCTTGCCCGGTATGGAGCCGGACTCTCGCACGATCCAGTCGCGCAGTTCGTCGGCGTGCGCGGTGAACAGGTCGCCGGCCTTGCGCAGCACGGCGGCACGGACGAAGTGCGGGGCGCGGGCCCACTCCGCCTGGGCCGCGCGGGCGGCCCCGGCGGCTGCCGTGACGTCCTCGGCGGAGGCGAGGGTGACGGTGCCGAGCGGGTCGCCGGTCGCGGGCTCCGTGACGGCGTACTCACCGCCCGCCAGTTTGTGGGACTGCCAGTTCTCCGGGTCGAGCAGCGGCATGTCGGCTCTCCGATCGGTCAGTGGACACCGGTGGGACCCACAGCGCGAACGGTGGCCGCGAGCGGAAGTCCCGTGTAGTTCGCGGCCAGTTCGGCGGCCGCGGGGCGGGATGCCGCGATCCTTCGCAGTCGCGCGAGCTGCAGCCGGTCCTCGAAGGCATCCCCATCTGGTTGAGCGTGCAACATCCTAGTCATGTCGTACGAGAAGCGCGTCGCCTGCCAGACCCGGTCGAGGCACAACTCCGAGTAGGAGTCGAGGAGTTGGGTCGATCCCGATTGGTGCAGCTCGGCGAAGCCGCGGGCCAGGACCCGGACGTCGGACACGGCCAGGTTCAGCCCCTTGGCACCCGTCGGCGGCACGATGTGCGCGGCGTCCCCGGCGAGGAAGAGGCGTCCGTGGCGCATCGGCTCGTGGACGTGACTGCGCATGCCGGTCACCGACTTGGAGGTGATCGGGCCGCGCTCCAGCCGCCAGTCGCCGTCGATCGCGAAGCGTGCGTCGAGCTCGTCCCAGATGCGTTCGTCGGGCCAGTCGTCGGCGTCGGTGCCGTTCGGGACCTGTAGGTACAGCCGCGACACCGACGTCGAGCGCATGCTGTGCAGCGCGAAGCCACGTGGGCCACGCGCGTAGACCAACTCCTCGCAGGAGGGCGCCACATCGGCCAGGATCCCGAGCCAGGAGTAGGGGTACTCGTGCTCGTACGTGCGGCTGACGGCGGCCGGGAAGGCGTCGCGGGCGATGCCGTGGAAGCCGTCGCAGCCGACCACGTAGTCGCAGGTGAGGGTCTGTTCGCGGCCGTCGTGCACAAAGCGCACGAGGGGTGCGCCGCCGCCCGGCTCCTCGACCGCGTTCGCGACGGCGAGGACCTCGGCCTCGAACAACAGCGGCGGTCCGTCGGCGAGTTGAAGCTCCACGAGGTCCTTCACGATCTCCGTCTGGGCGTAGATCGTGACCGTGCGGCCGCCGGTGAGCACGGGAAAGTCGATGCGGTGCCGTTCTCGGTCGAAGCGCAGCTCGATGCCGTTGTGGACCAGTCCCTCGGCCTCCAGCCGGTCGGCGGCGCCGCACTCGCACAGGGCGTCCACCGTGCCCTGCTCCAGCATCCCGGCGCGCTGCCGCTGCTCGACGTACGCACGGGTCCTGCTCTCCAGGACGACGCAGTCGATTCCCGTCCGGTGCAGCAGCCGGGCCAGCAGGAGCCCGGCCGGGCCCCCGCCGATGATGCCGACCGTGGTCCGCATGACGCGCCTCCCAGGTCTTCAGCTCGATTCGCGGTGCACGACCGTCGCTCCCAGCACCTCGTGCGCCTCCGGCGGGGCGCCGGGCTCCCGCACCGCGCGGTCGACCAGCTCGGCCAGCTCCCGTCCGGACGGGAGCTCGACGTGGACGGTGCTCAGCCGGGGACGCAGCAGCCGGCCGAGCATCAGGTCGTCGGCGCCGATGACAGCAGTGTCCCCCGGAATGCCGATGCCCTCATCCTGAAGGGCACGCATCAGCAGCATCGCGTACTCGTCGTTGTACGCGAACACGGCGTCAAGCCCCAACGAGCTCCAGCGCGCGGCGAGTTGGGCCGCGGCCTCCTCGTCGTAGGCGAGCGACACCTCGGTCACCGACGCGTCCGCGCCGCCGAGGGCCTGCCGTACGCCTTCGAACCGGGGTTTGGAGAAGATCTCCAGGCCGGGGTCCTCGGGCATCACGACTCCGACGCGGCGGTGGCCGCGGGCACGCAGGTGGGCGCCGGCGCTCCGGCCGACCTCGTGGTGGTCCATGATCAGGGCGTGCGCGCCCTCGACCCGGTCGGGACCGAGGGTGACGACGGCCCGGGCGCCGGAGCGCTTGAGGACGGCCACGCCCTCCGCGCCGAGTCCGCTGCCGGGCACGAGCACGGCGACCGGACGCAGCTCGGCCCAGGCGCGGGCCGCCTCGTCGCCCTGGAGGCCGACACTGCCGTACTGCACGACGGTGTAGTCGAGCCGGCTCAGGGCCCACTGGAGTTCGTTGAAGAACTGGCTGTAGAGCGGGCCCACGGGCACGTCCGGCGCGGGCATCAGGACCATGCGGCTGTGCCCGGCGCGCAGACTGCGGGCCGCGGCGTGCGGGACGTATCCGAGTTCCTTGGCCGCCTGGTGGACCCGGCGACGGGTGGGCTCACTGATCCGTACGGCGCTGGTGTTGTTCAGGACGTAGGAGACGGTCGCTCGCGAGACCCCCGCCAGGCGGGCCACATCGGCACTCGTGGGCACGGAGTGCGGCGCGGGCGGCGTAGGGGCGGATGTTTTCGGTATCTGCACCATGACGTACGGCATCTTCGCAGAAGCCGGGGACGGGCTCGGGGCCGGGGGCGCCGCGCGGGCCGGACCTGCGGAACCGCCGCCCCGGGCTCGGGGCGGCCCAAGTGGGGGCCCTACTGGGGCAGTTCCGTACGTGTCACACGCGCGACCAGGTCGATCCATCCCGCCTCCAGGCGCTCGATCGACATCCCGCACTCCTTGGTCAGGTGGTGGATCAGGGCGGGGTCGAGATAGCCCATCAGGGTCTGGGCGAGGAGGACGCAGTCGGCGTCGGGCACCGCCTGCCGCAGCAGCAGGGTGACGTGACCGGACAGAAGACGCGTGGGCGGGTTGGAGTGGCGGCGGGCCGCCTCCGGCTGGGCCGCCAGCTGGAGCTCCAGATGGTCGGCCGCCTGACGCAGGACGGCCTGGCCGAAGGCTCGCAGCCGCTCGACGGGCGGCGCCCCGGGGCCCAGCGGCGGCGGCCCGCCGAGGAAGGCCGCCTGGAGCTGTTTCGCGGAGTGGTCGAGCAGGGCCGTCAGCAGGCCGGTGCGGTCGCCGAAGCGGCGGAAGACCGTCCCTTTGCCCACCGAGGCCGCCGCCGCCACCGCCTCCATCGTGACGCCGGCCGCTCCGTGCTCCTCGATCAGTCGCGTGGCCGCCTCCAGCAGCCGGGCCCGGTTGCGCGCCGCGTCGGCGCGCAGGCAGGGCTCGTCCTCGGCGGAGCCGAGCTCCAGCAGAACGGGCTCTCCGGTCGGTTCCTGGGACTTCGGGAAGGGCGGCAGGGAGGCGGACATGAACACAGCGTATCGCCCCGGGAAGAAAACTGGACCACGGTCCGTTTAGGTGCTACAACTCTAAACGGACCTCGGTCCGGATCGTAACGGCAATGTTTCACCCCCTTGGAGTTCCCCATGACTGTTCGCATCCTCGCGCTCGTCGGCAGCCTCCGCGCCGGCTCGCACAACCGCCAGCTCGCCGAGGCCTCCGTCAAGCTCGCCCCCGAGGGCGCGGAGGTCGACCTGTTCGAGGGCCTCGCCGAGATCCCGTTCTACAACGAGGACATCGACGTGGAGGGCAGCGTCCCGGCCGCCGCCGTCCGGCTGCGCGAGGCCGCGGCCTCCGCCGACGCCCTGCTGCTCTTCTCTCCCGAGTACAACGGCACCATCCCGGCCGTCCTGAAGAACGCCATCGACTGGCTGTCCCGCCCGTTCGGTGACAGCGCCCTGAAGGACAAGCCCCTCGCCGTCGTCGGCACCGCCTACGGCCAGTTCGGCGGCGTCTGGGCCCAGGACGAGACCCGCAAGGCCGCGGGCATCGCCGGCGCCAAGGTCCTCGAGGACGTCAAGCTCTCCATCCCCGGCTCCGTGGTCCGCTTCGCCGAGACGCACCCGGCCGACGACACCGAGGTCGCCGCTCAGCTCACCGAGGTCATCGGCCGGATCCACGGCGAGGCCGGCGCGCCCGTCGCCGCCTGACGACGAGAGACTCCCGCGGCCAGCCGCGAGGCCGGGAGGGGGCCGGAACCGACGTGGTTCCGGCCCCCTCCCGTACGTTCGTCCGGTGGCCGCCGCCCGGCACCACCGGTCCCCACAGGGCCGGGCCCTCGGTCCGGCCCGGAAGGCACCGGTCCACGATGACGACGACGCCCGACCCGGCCTCCGAGCCCGCCACGCCGCCGAAGCTCGTGGCCACCGACCTGGACGGGACGCTGCTGCGCGGCGACGGGACCCTCTCCGGACGGACGGCGGCAGCGCTCGCGGCGGCCGAGGCGGCAGGGATCCGCCTCGCCCTCGTCACCGGCCGTCCCCCGCGCGGCCTTCCCGCCCTGCACCGCGACATCGGCCGGCACTTCGCCGTCACCGCCAACGGCGCCGCCGTGTACGCGCCCGACGGCACGCCCGTACGACTGTCGCCGTTTCCTGCCGCCTCGGTGGCCCCGCTCGTGGCACGCGTGCGCGCGGCGGTGCCTGGTGTGTCCTTCGCCTTCGAGTACGAGACGGTCTTCGGCCACGAACCGGCGTACCCCGCCTGGTCGTACGGTGAGTCCGAGGTCGAACTGATCGGCGGGGCCGCGGAGTTGCTGGCCAGGGCTCCCGGCCGTCCGGTACTCAAGATCCTGGCGCATCATCCGACGCTGTCGTTGCGCGACTTCCATGCGCGGGCGCATGTCAGCGCGGGCACGGACGCCGAGACCACGCACTCCACGGGGCTGGCGCTGGTGGAGTTCAGCGCTCCGGGGGTCACCAAGGCCAGCGCGCTGACCGCCTGGAGCGCCGAGCTCGGTATACGTGCCGACGACATCGCCGCGTTCGGCGACATGCCCAACGACCTGCCCATGCTCAGGGCGGTGGGCCGCTCGTACGCCGTGGCCAACGCCGATCCGTCGGTCAGGAGGGCGGCGCGGTTCCACACCGCCTCCAATGACGAGGACGGGGTGGCCCGGGTGCTGGAGCGGTTCGTGGCACTGACGCACCACCAGCCCGCGTAGGCCGCGCGCACCCGAAGCCCTACGGGTCGGGCCACGCCAAACGCCTTGTGGTTCAGCCGAGTTCGGCCAGTCGCTCGACCGCCGGGGCCACCCTCCGCTCGATCCACTCGGCCGGTTCGTCCACGCGTGGGCCGAGGATCACCGTCTCGATACCGAGCTTCGCGTAGCCCTCCAACTCCCGGGTGAAGGCGTCGAGTTCGGCCCCGCCCCGCGGGTCGCCCGAGTGGGTGAGCGTCTTGTGGATGTCGGCGTACTCGCGCCCCACGGCGTCGCAGTGCCCGCGCAGGACGTCCAGCTTGTGCGCGACCTCCTCCGGGGTCGAGGCGAAGAGGTTGCAGGCGTCCCCGTACTGGGCGACCAGCCGGAGGGTCTTCTTCTCGCCGCCCCCGCCGATCATGATCCGCGGACGCGGAGTGCTCACCGGCGCGGGTACGCAGAGCGTTTCGGCGAGCCGGTAGTGCTTGCCCTCGAAGGGCCCGTTGGCCTCGGGGTCCCACATCTGCAGGCAGATCCGCAGTGTCTCCTCAAGACGCTCGAAGCGCTCCGCGAGCGGCGGGAACGGCACGCCCAGCCCCTCGTGCTCGCGGCCGTACCAGGCTGCGCCGATGCCCAGGGTGGCCCGGCCGCCGGACAGGACGTCGAGGGTGGTGGCGATCTTGGCGAGCAGTCCTGGATGGCGGTACGTCACACCGGTCACCAGCGTGCCGAGCTGGACCGTGGAGGTGTGGGCCGCGAGAAAGCCGAGGGTCGTGTAGGCCTCCAGCATGTCGCTCTCGGCGCCGCCGTTGAACTCCATCTGGAAGTAGTGGTCCATGACCGACATCCAGCTCACGCCCGCCGCTTCGGCGGCGGCGCCCGCGGCGGCCAGCTCGGGGCCGAGCGCGGCCGCGCCCCGGGGGTGGTTGAACCGGTTGATGTGTACGCCGACCCGCATGTCCGTCTCCGTCACCTGGGCTCACCGTCGGACCGTCACCGACTGTCATGACGGTAGATCTTGGAGCGCTCTCGAAGTCAAGGACCGACGTGCCCACCGAGCGGTGGGCGCGGTGCCGTTGACAGGCGAATCACCGCTCCGGCGAGGGAAGTTACCCATCCCGTACCGCTGGGCCCGCCTTGACGTTACCGTTCAGTAGACAACGCGCTTCCGGAGGTGGCCGTATGACTCCCGTGTCTCCCGACCGTGCCGCGGGTCTCGCGGAGTGTGCCCGCACCCTGGCCGAGGGAACGGTGTCCTCGCGGACGCTCGTCGAGGAGGCCCTCGCCCGGATCGAGGCCTCTCAGGGCACGCTGAACGCCTTCCGGCTGGTGCGCGCCGAGGCAGCGCTCGCCGAGGCCGACGCCGCGGACAAGGAGCTGGCGGCGGGCGAACGCCGACCGCTGCTCGGGGTGCCGGTGGCGGTCAAGGACGACATGGACGTGGCGGGCGAGCCGACCGCGTTCGGCTGCCGCGGGGAGTTCCCGCCGGTGGCCGAGGACGGCGAGGCGGTCCGCCGGCTGCGGGCGGCCGGGGCCGTGGTCGTCGGCAAGACCAACACCTGCGAGTTCGGACAGTGGCCCTTCACCGAGGGGCCGGCCTTCGGCGACACCCGCAACCCGTGGAACGGGGCGCACACGCCGGGCGGTTCGTCCGGCGGTTCGGCGGCAGCGGTCGCGGCCGGTCTGGTGCCCGCCGCGCTGGGCTCGGACGGCGCGGGCTCGGTGCGGATCCCGGCCTCCTGGACGCATCTGATCGGCATCAAACCGCAGCGCGGCCGCATCTCGACCTGGCCTCGCGCGGAGTCCTTCCACGGCATCACGGTCAACGGCACGCTCGCCCGTACGGTCGAGGACGCAGCGCTGCTGCTGGACGCGGCGAGCGGCAGCCACGAGCGTGATCTGCACCGCCCGTCCGCGCTGCGCGTGTCGGACGCGGTCGGCCGGGACCTGGGCAGGCTGCGCATCGCGCTCTCGCTGAAACCGCCGTTCACGGCGCTGCCCGCACGGCTGCGGCCCGACGTACGAGCCCGGGTCCTCGCGCTCGCGGAGCGGCTGGCCGCGCTCGGCCACGAGGTGGAGGAGGCCGACCCGCCGTACGGGCAGATCGGGCTGGCCTTCGTCCCGCGCGCCACCGCCGGGATCGCCGAGCGGGTCCGCGAGACACCCCATCCCGGCCTGCTGGACCGGCGCACCCTGGAGGCCGCGCGGCTGGGCCGGGTGCTCGGCGGGGCCCCGCTGCGGCTGGCCCGGCGAGCCGAGGCGAGGCTGCACCGGCGCGTCGGCGCGCTCTTCGACACGTACGACGTGGTGCTCGCGCCGACGACCGCCGCTCCCCCGCCGCGCATCGGCGCACTGCACGATCTGAGCGGTTTCGGAACCGACCGGGCCATGATCGCCGCCTGTCCGTACGCCTGGCCGTGGAACGTGCTGGGCTGGCCCGGCGTCAACGTCCCCGCGGGGTTCGTCGAGGGCTCCCTGCCGGTGGGCGCGCAGCTGCTCGGGCCCGCGAACAGTGAGCCGCTCCTGGTGTCGCTGGCCGCGCAGCTGGAGGCGGACCAGCGGTGGTACGAGCGTTGGCCGAGCGGTGAAGTGGACGGTGCCGTACCTGATTTCGGGACGCCTGCCGGCCCGTAGTGTGGGGACCATGGACGACGCGTCGATGGTGGGCCTCATGGGACGGGTGACCGGCACGATCGGGCCGGGGCTCGTCGGCGAGGTGATCGTCCGGATCCGCGGCGGCGCCGAGCACTTCCTCGCCTATCCCTCCTCCCCGAAGGACCGCATCGAGACGGGCACGGTGGTGATGGTGGTGGAGTACCTGCCGCCGCGGACGGTGTACGTGTCGGCGGCGTACGACGGTTGAGCCGACCGGGCGAGTCTGTGCCATGTGAGCGTGTCGTGCTCGTCAAAGATGCGCCAAAGACTCGTCAGCGTCTGTCTTTCGGGGCCTGACCGGGCGCACAATCCGTTCGTTCGGTGCCGAAAGGGCACCATTCAACAGGGGGCGTATGCCGATGATTGTCGGCGTCGTGGCGGGGGCAGCTGTCCTCGCACTCATCTTCGTCGTTGGTCTCTTCAAGCTCATGTGGCGTGTCGCGGAGCCCAACGAAGCACTGATCATCTCCGGTTCGAAGCACCGCACAGAGGGCCTTGAGGAGGGCATGGGTTTCCGTATCGTCACCGGGCGCGGCACGCTCGTGCTGCCGGGCGTCCAGGCGGTGCGCAAACTCTCGCTCGACCTCAACGAGACCGAGCTGTCCGTGGACTGCGTGACCCACCAGGGCATTCCGCTCAAGGTGCGGGGCGTGGTCATCTTCAAGGTGGGCGACGACTTCGTGTCGATCGCCAACGCGGGCCGCCGTTTCCTCGACCAGCAGAAGCTGATGTCGGAGCGGGTGCACAACGTGTTCGCCGGTCATCTGCGGTCCATCGTCGGCGGGTTGACCGTCGAGGACATGATCCGCGACCGCGAGAAGCTCACCGGGCAGACCCGGGCCGCCTGCGGTACGGAGATGGAGAAGCTGGGGCTGATCGTCGACTCGCTGCAGATCCACGAGATCGAGGATCCGACCGGCTACATCAAGAACCTGGCCATGCCGCACGCGGCGGCCGTGCAGCGGGACGCCCGGATAGCGCAGGCCGAGGCCAACCGGCGGGCCACCGAGGCCGAACAGCAGGCCGCCGCGCGGATGTCGGAGGCGACCCGGGACAGCGAGATCCTCCAGGCCGGATACCAGGCGGAGCGCGACAACGCCTCCGCCAAGGCCCGGCAGGCCGGGCCGCTCGCCGACGCGGCGGCGCGGCAGGAGGTCGTGGTCCAGGAGACACGTGTCGCCGAGCTGGAGGCGCACCGCCGTGAGCAGCAGCTCCAGGCGGACGTCCGCAAGCCCGCGGACGCGAAGGCGTACGAGAAGCGCACGCTGGCCGAGGCCGAGCGTGACGTCCGGATCTCCGCGGCGCAGGCCAAGGCCAAGGAGACGGAGCTCGCGGCCGCGGCGGAGGCGACCCGGGTCACGACGGCCGCGGGTGCCGAGGCCGAGGCGACCAAGGCACGGGGTGCGGCCGCCGCGACGGCGACCCGTGCCACGGGTGAGGCGGAGGCCGCCGCCCAGCAGGCCAAGGGTCTTGCGATCGCCGAGTCCGCGCGGGCGAAGGGGCTCGCGGAGGCCGAGGCCATCAAGGCGCGGGCCGCCGCGCTGGCGGAGAACCAGGAGGCCGTTGTCGCGCAGCAACTCGCCGAGAACTGGCCGGAGATCGTGAGGGCGGGCGCCGGAGCGTTCGGGAACGTTGAGCACATGGTGCTGCTCAACGGGGCCGACGGGATGTCTGACATGTTCGCCAAGGCGTTGACGATGGGTGGCACGGGGTTGGGGCTGGCCCGGCAGTTGCTGTCGTCGATGGGGCAGGATCAGAACGGGCAGGTCGGTAAGGACAGTTCGGCGGTGAATGGGCATGTGGCGCCGCCGGCTGCTCCTCCTTCGCAGAAGGTTCCGGTGGACGGGGAGTCGTAGAACGGCTGGGGGCCGGGTGCGGGTTGGGGGTGGCCGAGTGCGCAGTTCCCCGCGCCCCCAAGAAGGCAGTTGCCCGTACCCCTGGCCAAGGGGGTGCGGGCAACTACCGAAGGGGCGCGGGGGCTCGTCAAAAGTGCTCGCGTTAGCGTGTGCCCCGTGACTGCCTCTGCCGAGCAAGACATCCCCGGCCACTCCGGGCCCTCCGCCACCCACGAGGCCGATCCGCGCGAGGTGGGGCAGGTGCGTACCGAGTACTCGCCCGCGCACGACGGGGATCCGGACCCGGGCGAGATCGTGTGGACGTGGGTGCCCTATGAGGAGAACGACGGGCGCGGGAAGGACCGGCCGGTGCTGGTCGTCGCCCGTGAGTCCGCGGGGACGTTTCTCGCCGTGCAGTTGTCGAGCAAGCGGCACGACGGCGACCGGGAGTGGGTGCCGATCGGCAGCGGGCCGTGGGACCGGTCGGGGCGCGACTCGTGGGTGGACGTGGACCGGGTGCTGCGGCTGCACGAGAAGGGGATGCGCCGGGAGGCGTGCGCGCTGGACCGGATGCGGTTCAACTCGGTGGTGCACCGGCTGCGGGAGCGCTACGGCTGGCGCTGAACCGCCTTGTCCTCCGATACCTCCGCCTCCAGTACCTCCCGGAACGACCGCTCGAAGGCGCTCAGGACCACCGCGCCCTTCGTACGGTCGAGGACGCCGAACACGACGTGCTCGAAGGAGCCGGCGAACCGGCCGCCGTCCGTGAGCAGGGCGCGGAACGCGGCCGCGACCTGGGCCGGGTCGTTCTGGAAGACGCCGCAGCCCCAGGCTCCGAGCACCAGCCGTCGGTAGCCGTGCGCCGCGGCCGTCTCCAGCACTCGCTCGGCCCGTGACGCGAGGGCGCGCGGCAGCTCGGGCGCGCGCTCCGGTGCCGTGCGCAGGACGACCCCGGCGTTGGGCGCGGCGGCGGTCAGGAATCCGGCGGTGTACGGCTCGTCGAGGAGCTGTCCGCGGTCGTCGCGGAAGACCGGGACGGCGGGTGAGTGGATCACCCGATCGGTGTAGAAGGGGTCGCGGTGTGCCCGGTGGTGGTCGTAGAACTCCCTGGCCTCCAGCACGCACGCGTACAGCGCGGAGGCCCGGCACAGGGCTTCCTCCTGGGCCTGCGCCCCGTTCAGATAGCCCCCGCCGGGGTTGCGGGCCGAGGCGAAGTTCAGCACCGCGACCGGGCCGGTCAGCCGCCGCGCCACCTCCAGGCTGCTCTCACCCGTGACCTCGAAGAACGTGTCCACCGGGCCGGTCGGCGGTGTCTCCACGGGCCCCGGCCCGTACATCCGCGTGCCCTGCCGCGCGGCGGCCACCGCCGCGGCGATCGACACCGTGCGTCCGTCGGACGCGCGGTACGAACCCGCCGCGACGATCTCCTCCGTCTGCCGCGCGATCCCGCGCAGGCGGGCGCTCATGGCGCCACCCCTGTACGCGCCGTGAGCGCGCCCCACGCGGTCTCCCCCGAATCCCCCGTTACATCCCCCGTCGCATCCCCCGTCGTGCTCATGAACGCATGGTGAGCGATCCTGGTATTGCGCCGCAACAGAGTTTCCCGGTCCTAAAAGCGCCGATACGCACCCTTGTGCGAGGCGCCGTGAGGGTCTTGGGTGGGACGAGCGACTGTCGGCCCGGTCCATCCGACGCCGGGCCGGCGGCATGGATGGAATCTCAGGAGGATCCCGACATGTCCGATTCGGTGAGTGACTGTACGGAGCCCCGGCGCTCCGCCGTCACCGAGGCCGAGGTGGAGGCGCTGGTCCGCGGCATCTGCTTCAAGACCGGCCCGCCCCGATTCCTCGGTGTGGAACTCGAATGGCTCGTCCACGAGTCGCGTTCCCCGCGACTCCCCGTACCACCGGAACGTCTCGAAGCGGCCTACGCCGCACTGCGGGCCCTGCCCCTGAGTTCGGCGCTCACCGTCGAACCGGGTGGTCAGCTGGAGCTCAGCTCCGCACCCGCCGCCTCCCTGATGGAGTGCGTCGGGACCGTCTCCGCCGACCTCGACGCCGTACGCGCGGTACTGCGCGAGGCGGACCTGGCCCTCAGCGGCCTCGGCCAGGATCCCTGGAACCCGCCGACCCGCTTCCTCCATGACCCGCGCTACGACGCCATGGAGACCTACCTCGACCGCACGGGCCCCGAGGGCCGCGCCATGATGTGCACCTCCGCCTCCGTCCAGGTCTGTCTGGACGCCGGGTACGAGGAGCCTGGCCCGCTCGGGCACGGGCGGCGCTGGTGGCTCGCGCATCAGCTGGGCGCGGTCCTGGTGGCCGCGTTCGCCCACTCCCCGATGGCCTGTGGGCAGCCCACGGGCTGGCGCTCCACCCGGCAGTCCCTGTGGACCGCGATGGAACCGGGCCGCACGAGCGCCCCGCCTCTCGACGGCGATCCGCGGACCGCCTGGGCCCGGCACGTCCTGGACGCGCCGGTGATGTGCGTCCGGGCGCCCAGCGGCCCCTGGGACGTGCCGGAGGGGATGAGTTTCCGTGCGTGGACCCGGTCCGACGCACCGCCCGACCGGGAGGATCTCGACTACCACCAGACGACCCTGTTCCCGCCGGTGCGGCCGCGCGGCCATCTGGAGCTGCGCATGATCGACGCGCAGCCGGGCGAGAACGGCTGGATCGTGCCGCTCGCCGTGACGGCCGCGCTGTTCGACGACGCGGAGGCCGCCGAGACCGCGTACCGGACGGTCAAACCGCTCGCCGAGCGGGCCGGCTCGCTGTCCGCGCCGCGGAACCCGCTGTGGACGGCGGCCGCCCGCGCGGGTCTGACCGACCCCGAGTTGCGCGAGGCCGCCGTCACCTGTTTCGCGGCGGCCATGGACGCCCTGCCTCGGATCGGCGCGAGCGCCGAGGTGCAGGAGGCGGTCGCGGAGTTCACCGACCGCTATGTGGCCCGGGGCCGCTGCCCCGCCGACGACATCCTCGACCACATCGAAGGCACCCACCAACTGCTCAACGGCACGACGCTCCCGAGCACGGAACAGCTGCTCCCCGGGAAGGACATCCGCACATGACCGGCCCCGATCCCCACTCCTCTCCCGTCGACCCGGAGACGCTCAGGGAGCGCGCGCTGGCGGCACTGACCACGGCCCGTGACCGCACCGCGCTTCTGACCTCCTGTGTGGAGGATCCCGAACTGACCGCCCAGCACTCGCCGTTGATGTCGCCGCTGGTGTGGGACCTCGCGCACATCGGCAACCAGGAGGAGTTGTGGCTGCTGCGGACGGTCGCCGGCCGTGACGCGATGCGGCCCGAGATCGACGGCATCTACGACGCGTTCGAGCACCCGCGCTCCGAGCGGCCCTCGCTGCCGCTGCTGCCGCCCGCCGAGGCCCGCCACTACGCGGCCGAGGTGCGCGGCCGGGCGCTGGACGTCCTGGAGAGCGCCTCGTTCCAGGGCACGGGCGCGCAGCTGACCGAGGCGGGCTTCGCCTTCGGCATGATCGCCCAGCACGAACAGCAGCACGACGAGACGATGCTGATCACCCATCAGCTGCGCAGGGGACCGACGGCACTGACGGCGCCGGACCCCATCCCCGACCCGGCGTTCACCGGACCGTCCGAAGTGCTGGTCCCCGGCGGCCCGTTCACGATGGGCACGTCCACCGAGCCGTGGGCCCTGGACAACGAACGGCCCGCGCACCAGCGCCTCGTGCCGCCGTTCCACATCGACACGACTCCGGTCACGAACGGCGCGTACCAGGCGTTCATGGCGGACGGCGGCTACACCGACGAGCGCTGGTGGACGCCCGACGGCTGGTCCCACATCCGGGCGCACTCCATCGAGGCGCCGCTGTTCTGGCGCCGCGAGGGCGGCGAGTGGCTGCGGCGGCGCTTCGGCGTCACCGAGCTCGTACCGGCGAACGAGCCCGTGCTGCACGTCAGTTGGTACGAGGCCGACGCGTACGCCCGCTGGGCGGGCCGGCGGCTTCCCACCGAGGCCGAGTGGGAGAAGGCGGCCCGTCACGACCCGGTGGCCGGCCGCTCCACGCGCTACCCGTGGGGCGACACCGACCCGACGCCCGAGCACGCCAACCTCGGCCAGCGTCATCTGCGGCCGTCCCCGGCCGGCAGCTACCCGGAGGGCCAGTCACCGCTCGGTGTACGGCAGTTGATCGGCGATGTGTGGGAGTGGACGTCCAGCGATCTGCTCCCCTACCCGGGATTCTCGGCCTTCCCGTACAAGGAGTACTCGGAGGTGTTCTTCGGGCCCGAGTACAAGGTGCTGCGCGGCGGCTCGTTCGCGGTCGACTCCGTGGCCTGCCGGGGGACGTTCCGCAACTGGGACTACCCGATCCGGCGGCAGATCTTCTCCGGATTCCGTACCGCTCGGGACGCCGATCCGGAGACCGTCTGATGTGCCGTCATCTCGCGTTCCTGGGGGCTGAGGAGCGGCTCGGACGGCTTCTCGTGGACCCGGTGCACAGCCTCTTCCGGCAGTCGTGGGCGCCACGGCGGCAACAGCACGGGACCGTCAACGCCGATGGTTTCGGGGTCGGTTGGTATGCCGAGGGCGATCCGGTGCCGGCGCGCTACCGGCGTACCGGGCCGATCTGGGGCGACCGGTCGTTCGCCGACCTTGCGCGGGTGGTGCGCTCGGGCGCGCTGCTCGCCGCCGTGCGCGACGCGACCGTGGCGAGCGCGGACGGGGAGGCCGCGGCGGCGCCGTTCGCCGCGGGTACCTGGCTGTTCAGCCACAACGGCGCGGTCGCCGGCTGGCCGCGCTCCCTTGCCCCGCTCACCCGGACACTGCCGGCCGAGGACCTGCTGTCGATGGAGGCGCGCTGCGACTCGGCGCTCGTCTGGGCGCTGGTCCTGAACCGGCTGCGCGGCGGCGACGAGGAGGGCCAGGCGCTCGCCGACACGGTCCTCGACGTCGCGGCGGCGGCCCCCGGTTCACGGCTGAACCTCCTGCTCACCAACGGCGAGGTGATCGCCGCCACCACCTGGGGCGACACGCTCTGGTACCTGACCGAGCCCGGCCGGCGCACGGTCGTGGCGTCCGAGCCGTACGACGACGATCCGCACTGGCAGGAGGTGCCCGACCGCACGCTGCTGGCCGCGAGCCGCACGGACGTCCTGCTCACGCCGCTCAAGGACGTGGAAGAACACCTGGCATCCGTCCCACCCAAGGAGCCCAGTACGTGAGCCCGTTCCTCGTCACCCGCACCCTGCCCGAGGACGCCACCGACGCCGCCCTGCGCGCCGACGTCCTGCACGGTCTGACCCGTACGCCCAAGACGCTCCCGCCGAAGTGGTTCTACGACGCGCACGGCAGCGAGCTCTTCGAGAAGATCACCGAACTGCCGGAGTACTACCCGACGCGGGCCGAGCGCGAGATCCTCGTGGCCCGGGCCGCCGAGATCGCCGAGGCGACCGGCGCGCGCACGCTGGTCGAGCTGGGCTCCGGGTCGTCGGACAAGACCCGTCACCTGCTCGACGCCATGCCCGGCCTGCACACGTACGTGCCGGTCGACGTGAGCGAGAGCGCGCTCACCCAGGCCGGGCAGGCGCTGATCGCGGAGCGTCCCTCGCTCGACGTGCACGCGCTGATCGCCGACTTCACCGGCGGTCTCGCGCTGCCCGGCACGCCCGGTCCGCGGCTCGTCGCGTTCCTGGGCGGCACGATCGGCAATCTGCTGCCCGCCGAACGCGCCGCGTTCCTGACGTCCGTACGCTCCCTGCTGTCGCCCGGCGACGCCCTGCTGCTCGGCACCGACCTGGTCAAGGACGAGTCGGTCCTCGTCGCCGCCTACGACGACGCGGCCGGGGTGACGGCCGCGTTCAACAAGAACGTGCTGACCGTGGTCGACCGCGAGCTCGGCGCCGACTTCGACCCCGACGAGTTCACCCATGTCGCCCGCTGGGACGCCGAGCGGGAGTGGATCGAGATGCGGCTGCGCGCCCGTTCGGCGCTGACCGTGAAGATCCCCGCGCTCGACCTCGCCGTCGACTTCGCGGAGGGCGAGGAGATGCGCACCGAGGTGTCGGCGAAGTTCCGCGAGGAGGGCGTACGTACGGAACTGGCGGCGGCCGGACTGGACCTCACGCACTGGTGGACGGACCCGCGGGGGAGGTTCGCGCTGTCGCTGAGCACGGCCCGGTGATCCGCGCCGGGCGGGAACCCGTACGGACCCATGTTCCTCGGGCCTACATCTCGCGGTCCCCCGCCTCGTGCGGCACCGTGGAATGACGCGTGGCACACGGGCCACGGCGGAGAGGAGTACCCGCATGTCCGACCACACCTACCGGATCACCGAGATCGTCGGGAGCTCGCACGAGGGCATCGACGAGGCGATCCGCAACGGCATCTCCCGGGCCTCGCAGACCCTGCGCAACCTCGACTGGTTCGAGGTCACCCAGGTCCGCGGCCAGATCGAGGACGGGCAGATCAAGCACTACCAGGTCGGCCTGAAGGTCGGCTTCCGCCTGGAGGACGCGGACTGACCTCCGAGGACCTCTACGAGCCTCCGGGGACGGATCTCTACGACCTCCGCGGAACCTCACCGCCGCGGCGAGCGGGGAGGGGCGAACCCCTCAGGTCCGTCCCTCCCGCTCCTGCGCCACCTTCAACGCCTCGGACGCGGCTGCCCAGCGCGCCCGTACGACGGTGAAGCCGGCCCGCTCGGCGTCCTCGCACACGAGCTCGTCGTCGTCCACGAGCACCCGGATCTCACGGTTCCGGGCCAGCTCGCGGAGGATCTCCAGCTTGGTGCGCCGGGCGGGCCTGCGGTCGTCGTTGCGCCGCATCCTGATGTGGCCCTCGGGCAGTCCCTGGGCGGCGAGCCAGGCCTCCGTGTCCTTGCGGCAGCGCTCGGGCCGACCGGTCAGATAGAGGATCTCGCACTCCCGCGCGTGCTCCAGCGCGAGGGCGACGCCCTCCGCGAGCGGCGGATCGTCGGGCGCCGCCGCGAAGAAGGCGTCCCAGTCGCGCGGCTTGCGCTCCAGGAACCTCTGCCGGTGCGCGGTGTCGGCGAGGGTGCCGTCGAGGTCGAATACGGCGAGGGGCCTTCGCCCGCCGACACCGCCGCGCGCGTCCGAACCGGGGCGTGGCCTGCTGTTGTTCGTCACCCGGCCCACCCTAGAGCGCCGCTCTCCGCGCGGGCCCACGGCAGGGGGCCGCTGCGACACGGGCTCGCTACGGCCTACGGCACGGGCTCCGTCTCCGAGTCCGGGTCCGTCTCCGCCAGTTGCTTCTTCGAGGCCCGCAGGCTGGTGAACGTCGTCACCGCGAGCACCAGGATGATGAAGCCGAGCGAGAACGGGATGCTGATCTCCGGGACGTGCACCCCCGACTCGTGCAGGGCGTGCAGCACCAGCTTGACGCCGATGAAGCCGAGGATGATCGACAGCCCGTACGAGAGATGGACGAGCCGCTTGAGCAGGCCGCCGATCAGGAAGTACAGCTGCCGCAGGCCCATCAGCGCGAAGGCGTTCGCGGTGAAGACGATGTACGGCTCCTCGGTCAGGCCGTAGATGGCCGGGATGGAGTCCAGGGCGAACAGGAGGTCCGTGGAACCGATCGCCAGCATGACCACCATCATCGGGGTCATCACGCGCCTGCCGTTCTGCTCGATCCACAGCTTGGTGCCGTGGTAGCGGTCGGCCACGCCGAAGCGCCGTTCGACCGCCTTGAGCAGCTTGTTCTCCTCGTACTCCTCGTCCCCGTGGCCCTTGCGGGCGTCCTGGACCAGCTTCCACGCGGTCCAGATCAGGAACGCGCCGAAGATGTAGAAGACCCAGGAGAACGTCGAGATGATCGCGGCACCGGCGGCGATGAAGATCGTGCGCAGCACCAGCGCCACCAGCACGCCGACCATCAGCACACGCTGCTGGTACTGGGCCGGCACCGAGAACTTCGCCATGATCAGGACGAACACGAAGAGGTTGTCGACGCTGAGCGACTTCTCCGTGATGTAGCCGGCGAAGAACTCGCCCCCGGGCCCGCCTCCGTAGACGACCAGCAGTCCGATCCCGAACGCCACTGCGAGGGCGACCCAGACCGCGCTCCAGATACCGGCCTCCTTGAGGGAGACCTCATGGGGTTTGCGGCCGATGAAGAAATCCACGGCGATAAGAGCGCACAGAGCTGCGATGGACAGCGCCCACACGCCAAAGGACACGTTCACTGTTCCTCCGGGGGCTGATGGTACGACTGACAGCGTTGTCAGACATCAGGAACAAAACCACCCCCAGAAGGTAAACAAACACCCACGTCCGGGCATACGCACCGCACCGTGGGCGGCGCGGCCGTTCAGGACGTGGTGGCCTCGCGCCACAGGCTCCACGCGAGTCCGAGGCCGGCGATTGCGATCGCGATCCGGAGCGGGGCCTCGGGCAGGCGCCGTACGACGGCGGGTCCCGCCCAAGCGCCCGCGAAGCAGCCCACACCGAGAGTGAGGGCCGCAGTCCAGTCGACCGGGGCGAGGAACGCGTAGGCGACGGCCGCGGTGACGTTGGCCGCGCCGGTGGCGATGTTCTTGACGGCGTTGGTCACTCGCAGGGGTTCCGTCGCGGACAGGGAGAGGACGGCCAGCATGAGGACGCCCGCCGCGGCGCCGAAGTAGCCGCCGTACAGGCCGACGAGCAGGACCGCGCACGACAGTGGGAGTCGCGGCAGGGAGTCCTGGCCGGGATGGAGTCTCGCGGTCAGCCGTCGCAGGGGTTCGCGGGCCAGGATCAGGACCGAGCCGAGGGCTATGAGCCACGGTACGACCAGTTCGAACGTGGAGGACGGGGTGCCGAGGAGCAGGGCCGCGCCGGTCGCGCCGCCGAGCGCCGCGGTGATGGCCAGGGGGACGAGGCGGGCGCGCTGGCCGCGGAGTTCCTCGCGGGAGCCGACCGCGGAGCCGACCGTGTTGGAGAAGAGGGCGACTGTGTTGGTGACGTTGGCCGCCACGGGTGGGAGGCCTGCGGCGAGGAGTGCGGGGTAGCTGAACAGTGAGGCCAGGCCGGCGATCGAGCCGGCGAGGCCGGAGGCTGTGCCTGCGGCCAGGAGGAGCAGTGCGGTGCCGGGGTCCGGGGGGCCGGCGATCAGCGCTTGCACGTTGTCCTCTTGTCTTCACGGGGGCGGGGCGTTCTGGCACGCCCAGGCGTTTGGCGTTCCATATTAGAGATGCTGTCTGCATATGCGGACAGCGGGTCTCTGCTTCGCGCCGACTGGTCGTGGGACTCGCGGGTTTTCTCGCCCCCGCCGCCCCTACCCATTCCCGTCCCTTACTCAGGGGCTCCGCCCCCGAACCCCCGTATCGCGCTGCCGCGCTCGTCCTCAAACGCCGGACGGGCTGAATGGTGCGGGCCGGATTGAAAGTGCGGCCGGGTGGGTGGGGACGCGAGGTCGGCGGCCTCGCCTTCCAATACCGGACGGGCTGAACGGAGCCGGACAGGCTCCAAGCGCGTGCGGCTCAGCCCGTGAACTCCGTCAGAGGTGCCCCCGGCGGCATGTTGAACGGAGTGACCACCTGGATCGCCGACGGTAGGAAGGGGCCCTCGTCGGGGAGGGCCTTGTGGGCTCTCATGATGGTTTGGCAGGCGCGGCGCATGTCCTGGCGGAGGTCGTGGTGGAGTACGGCGGAGAGGCGGCGTTCGCGCAGGAAGCGGGTGTTCTCGTGGTCCAGGTCGTGGGCGATGAACACCGCGCACTCGCGGCCGAGGGTGTCGAACGCGTCGAGGGTCGCGGCGTTGCCGCCGCCGGCGGAGTAGACGGCGATGATGTCCTGGTCCCGCTTGAGGGCCTCCAGGACCAGGTCCCGCTGGGTGGCGTCAAGGCCGTCGCTGTCGGTGACCTCCACCAGGGACCGCCCGGGCTGTGCGATCCGCATCGCGCTGCGGAAGCCCATCTCGCGCTCCTCCTCGCCGCGGAAGGAACCCCGGCTGATCGTGGCGAGCACGTTGCCCGGCCGGTCGCCGAGCCACTGTCCGACGAGGTAGGCGGCGGTGGCGCCCGCGGCCCGGTTGTCGATTCCCACGTACGCCATGCGCGCGCTGCTCGGCAGGTCGGTCACCAGCGTCACGACGGGGATGCCGGCCGCGACCAGGCGGCTGACGGCCGCGCCGATCTCCGGCAGGTCGGGGGCCTTGAGGATCACGCCCTGCGAACCGCGCTTGGCGATCTTGTCCATGGTCGCGATCAGGTCCGAGGAGGGGCAGGCCTCCCGGAAGTGGAAGCGTGATCGCACCACGGCGGGGTGCAGGGACGGCAGTTCGGCTTCCAGGGCGTCCCGGACGGCGGTGGAGAACCGCTCCGGCGTCTGCATCACTATGTCGATCATGAACGTGCGTCCGCCGATGCGCACCTGGGTCCGCTGACGGTCCAGGTCCTTGATCGCCTGGCGCACCTCCATGACGGTGCTGTCCCGTACGCCGCCCCGGTCGTTGAGGACGCGATCGACCGTGGCTTCGCTCAGACCGGCCTGACGGGCGATCTCTCTGATCGGATACGGATGTCGCACGGCGGTCCCCGAAAGCAGAATGATGGACTTTTGATGGGTCTCTGCGGATTGAATGACGGGCTCTGGTTCACAACACTGGCAGAAAAGCAGCCATGGCGAAAGGATCCGGGATGTCCCCCACGGAGGCGGCAGCACCGACCTGGCTGAGCGAGGACGACTGCGATCTCGACGCGTTCCGCTCGCTGGTCGGGCAGAGCACTGAGCTGCAGCTGTATCCCACCGCCGAAGGGATCGAGCAGAACGTCCTGGTCTATGCCAGTGACCGGATCCGTAAGCTCGCGGTCACCCCGCAGGGACGCCGGGAGGTGCAGGCCGAGCTGGTGCGGGCCCTGCTGGACGGGCCCGGAGTCGTGGTCCTCAAGGGCGCGTTCACGGACCCGGCCGTCGTGGACGCGGCCTCCGATGCCTTCAACGCGCTGATCGAGGAGGAACGTTCGAGCGGTACGGCCCGCGGCGACCACTTCGCCAAGCCCGGCGCCAACGACCGGGTGTGGAACGCCCTGGACAAGGTGGCCGTACGCGCGCCGGAGGTGTTCGCGGACTACTACGCCAACGACATGCTGGCCCTGGCCGCCGAGGCCTGGCTCGGCCCCGCCTACCAGGTGACCTCGCAGATCAACGTGGTCAACCCGGGCGGCGCCGCGCAGAGCGTGCACCGCGACTACCACCTGGGCTTCCTCAGCAACGACGTCGCCGCCGCGTACCCCGCGCACGTCCACCGCCTCTCCCCCGTGCTGACGCTCCAGGGGGCGGTCGCGCACTGCGACATGCCCGTGGAGTCCGGGCCCACGCTGTACCTGCCGCACTCGCAGAAGTACGAGCCCGGTTACCTCGCCTGGCGGCGCCCGGAGTTCATCGCGTACTTCGAGGAGCATCACGTCCAGCTCCCGCTGGAGAAGGGCGACGCGGTGTTCTTCAACCCCGCGCTCTTCCACGCCGCCGGGCACAACCGCTCGGCGGACATCAAGCGCATGGCCAACCTGCTGCAGGTCTCCTCCGCCTTCGGCCGCGCCATGGAGTCCGTGGACCGGGAGGCCATGGCCGTCGCCCTGTTCCCGGTGCTGCTGCGCCGCAAGGAGGAGGGCGCCTCGGAGAGCTGGCTGCGCCACGTGGTCGCCGCCACGGCCGAGGGCTACCCCTTCCCCACGAACCTGGACCTCGACCCACCGGTCGACGGTCTCGCTCCGCCCTCCCAGGCGGACACCCTCTGGCAGGCAGTCGCCGAAGGCTGGGCCCCGGCCCGGCTCCGCCAGGAACTGCAGGCGGGCGCCAAGCGCCGCCGGAACTGAAGGAGAACAACGCACTCATGGGACTGCTTGAGGACAAGGTCGTCCTCGTCAACGGCGGCAGCCAGGGCGTCGGCGCGGGAATCGTCCGGGCGGCCGTACGCGAAGGCGCGACCGTCGTCTTCACCGGACGCCGTGCCGAGCTCGGCGAGAAACTCGCCGCGGACACCGGCGCCCGCTTCGTACGCGCGGACCTGTCGGACGCCGCGCAGGCGCGCGACAGCGTCGTACAGACCGTGGACACGTACGGGCGCGTGGACTGCCTCGTCAACGCGGCGGGGCTCACGTCACGTGGTTCGCTCCTGGACACCACGCCGGAGCTGTTCGACGCGCACATCGCGATCAACCTGCGGGCGCCGTTCTTCGCCATGCAGGCCGCGGTGGCGGACATGGTGGCGCGCAAGGCCCCCGGCACCGTCGTCAACGTCATCTCCACCGCCGAGCACGGCGGGCAGCCCTTCCTCGCCCCGTACGTCGCGGCGAAGGCCGGTCTCGCCGGGCTGACCCGCAACGCGGCCCACGCACACCGCTGGGACCGCGTCCGTATCAACGGCCTCAACATCGGCTGGACCGACACCGAGGGCGAGGACGCCACCCAGCGTGCCTTCCACGGTGCCGGGGACGACTGGCTGGAGAAGGCCGGCGCGTCCCAGCCGATGGGCAAGCTCGGGCAGGTCGACGAGATCGCCGACTTCGTCGTCTTCCTGCTCTCCGACCGCAGCGGTGTGGTGACCGGCTCGGTCATCGACTGGGACCAGATCGTCTTCGGCGGACTCGACTGAACCGCCCCCTGGGCTGAAGGAGCACGATTCACATGCGTATTGGCATCATGGGGCTGGGCCGGATCGGCGCGTTCCACGCGGCAACCCTGGCAGGACTCGAAGCGGTGGACTCGCTGGTGGTCACCGATCCGGTGGCCGCGGCCGCCTCGTCCGCCGCGGAGCGGTTCGGGGCCACGGCGGTGAACTCCCCCGAGGCCGTACTGGCCGCCGGCGTGGACGGAGTGGTGATCGCCGCCGCGACCGACGCGCATCCCGAACTCATCCTCGCCGCCGTCAAGGCGGGCATCCCGGTCTTCTGCGAGAAGCCCGTGGCCCGCGGCGTCGAGGAGAGCCTCGACGTGCTGCGTGCGGTGGAGAACGGTGGGGTCGAGGTGCACATCGGCTACAACCGGCGCTTCGACGCCGGCTGCATCGCCGCGCGCCAGGCCGTGGTGAACGGCGAACTCGGACTGCTGCACACCGTTCGGTCCACGACCCTGGACCCCGCGCCCCCGCCCGCCGCGTACGTGGCCGTCTCCGGCGGTATCTTCCGCGACTGCAGCGTGCACGACTTCGACATCGTGCGCTGGGTCACCGGCCGCGAGGTCGTCGAGGTGTACGCGACCGGCGGCAACCGGGGCGCGGACTACATCGCGGCGGCGGGCGACGTCGACACCGCCTCCGCGCTGCTCACCTTCGACGACGGCACGATCGGCGTCATCTCCAACTCCCGGCACAACGCCCGCGGTTACGACGTCCGCCTGGAGGTGCACGGCATGAAGGACAGCATCGCCGTGGGCCTGGAGGACAAGCTGCCGCTGCGGTCCGTCGAGCCGGGGGTCACCTTCCCCGCCGGCGCCCCGCACCACTTCTTCATGGACCGCTTCGCCGACGCCTACCGCGCCGAGCTCACCGCGTTCACCGAGGTCGTGGCGGGCTCCCGCCCCTCCCCCTGCACCGTGGCCGACGCCCTCGAAGCCGGCTGGATCGCCGAGGCGTGCACGCTGTCGCTGCACGAGCACCGGCCCGTACGACTGGAAGAGGTACGCAAGGCATGACGGACGAACCACTACGGATCGGCGTTCTCGGCGCGGCCCGGATCGCCGAGCTCTCGATCGTCGGCCCGGCCCGTCTGACCGGCCACCGCCTCGTCGCGGTGGCCGCCCGCGACCGGTCCCGCGCCGAGACGTTCGCCGCCGAGCACGATGTCGAGCGGGTCCTGGACTCGTACGCCGACGTGATCGCCGACCCCGAGGTCGAGGTCGTCTACAACCCCCTGGCCAACGGTCTGCACGGGCCCTGGAACCTCGCCGCCCTCGCCGCGGACAAGCACGTGCTGACCGAGAAGCCCTCCGCGAGCAGCACGGAGGAGGCCGTCGAGATCCGGGACGCGGTCGCGAAGTCGGGCACGGCCTTCATGGAGGGCTTCCACTACCTGTTCCACCCGGTCACCCGGCGCCTGCACGAGCTGCTGGACAGCGGGGAACTGGGCGAACTCCGGCACGTGGAGACCACGATGGTCATGCCGGCGCCCGAGGACACCGACGTGCGCTGGTCGCATCCGCTGGCGGGCGGCGCGCTGATGGACCTGGGCTGCTACAGCCTGCACGCCCAGCGGATGCTCGCTCCCTGGGCGGGCGGCGCACCGCGGCTCGTCGCGGCGCGCGGCGGCGAGCGTCCGGGCCTGCCCGGAGTCGACGAGTGGCTGGACGCGGACCTGGAGTTCCCGGGTGGTGCCACCGGTACCGCCCGCTGCCACATGGCCCACGACGAGTGGCAGTTCAGCTGCCGGATCGTGGGTTCACTCGGTGAGGCCACGGCGGTGAACTTCGTCCAACCGCACGTGGACGACCGGGTGTTGGTCCGCACGGCCACGGGTGAGCGCACCGAGATGCTCGGCCGCCGACCCTCCTACACCTACCAGCTCGAAGCGTTCGCGGCCCATCTGCGCCGGGGCACGCCCCTGCGCCTGGACGCCGACGACGCGCTCGCCAATATGCGGCTCATCGACGACTGCTACCGGAGCGCCGGTTTCGAGCCCCGGCCACGGACGGTCCTTCCGGCCGGGGTCTGAGGACGCGTCCGGCCACGGTCGGAGAGCGAGGGAGAGGGTGGTGCCGCTCCGGCACCACCCTCTCGTGCCTCTACCACCCTCTCGTGCCTTTACCGACCTCTCGTGCTTTGTCGAGGACCGCGTCTGTCGGGAGCACGCGGAAGAAATCAGCGGAATGGCTGTTGAGACAACAGAGGACAGTTCTTCCAGTCTTCCAGCGGAGATGCCATGACGAACCAGCAGGATCGCGAAGCCCGACGGGACCAGGGCTCGCGGGTCGGAGCGACACGGTTCTCCGTGCTCGACCGCTCTCGCACCCGGGAGGGCCACGACGCTCCCGAGGCGCTGCGCGACACCGTCCGGCTGGCGCGGGACCTGGAGGGGCTCGGGTACCACCGGATCTGGGTCTCGGAGCACCACGGCGTGCCGGGGGTGGCCGGTTCCGCGCCGACCGTGCTGGCCGCCGCGGTCGCCGCCGCGACCAGCTCGATCCGGGTGGGCACGGGCGGGGTGATGCTGCCCAACCACCAGCCCCTGGTGGTGGCCGAGCAGTTCGGCGTCCTGGAGTCCCTGTTCCCCGGCCGCATCGACATGGGCCTCGGCCGTTCCGTCGGGTTCACGGACGGTGTACGGAGGGCGCTGGGCCGGGACAAGGACGTGGCCGACGACTTCGCGGCCCAGCTCGACGAGCTGCTCGGCTGGTTCCGCGGCACGTCACCGACCGGTGTGCACGCCCGCCCCGCCGAGGGCCTGACCGTGCCGCCGTTCGTGCTGGCCATGGGCGAGGGCGCCACGATCGCCGCCCGGGCCGGCCTCCCCATGGTGATCGGCGACCTCAGGAACCGCGACAAGATGCGCCGCGGCATCGACCACTACCGCGATACGTTTCGGCCGTCCGCCTGGGCGCGGGAGCCGTACGTGGTCGTCTCCGGCACGGTCGCGGTCGCGGAGACCCCCGAGGAGGCTCGGCGTCTCCTGGTCCCGGAGGCCTGGTCGATGGCGTACTCGCGCACGCACGGCACGTTTCCGCCGCTGCCGTCCGCCGAGCGCGTCGAGTCGCTGACGATGACGGAGAGGGAGCGCGGGTTCTACGAATCCGGTCTCTCCGGCCATGTCGTCGGGACGGAGGAGCAGGTCGCCCATGAGCTGGAGACGGTGATCAAGGAGACCGCGGCGGATGAGGTGCTCGTGACGACCAGCACGTACGACCGGGAGGCGCTGATGGACTCGTATCGGCGGCTGGCGCGGGTTGTGGGGCTGGTCCCCTCGTGAGTGCTCCACTGGGGGCATCGGTTCCGCCTCGCCCGTCGTACCTCAGGAGTCACCCCATGCACAGCCCCCACGACCCGTACGTCCGTGTGCGTGGTGCCCGTGAGCACAATCTCAAGGGGGTCGATGTCGATGTTCCGCGGGACGTGCTGGCGGTCTTCACAGGTGTGTCCGGGTCCGGGAAGTCGTCGCTGGCCTTCGGGACGATCTACGCGGAGGCGCAGCGGCGGTATTTCGAGTCGGTGGCCCCTTACGCGCGGCGGCTGATCCATCAGGTGGGGGCGCCGAAGGTCGGGGACATCAGCGGGCTGCCGCCCGCGGTGTCGTTGCAGCAGCGGCGGTCGACGCCGACCTCGCGCTCGTCGGTGGGTACGGTCACCAATCTCTCCAATTCGCTGCGGATGCTGTTCTCCCGCGCGGGCGACTATCCGCCGGGCGCCGAGCGTCTCGACTCGGACGCCTTCTCGTCGAACACGGCCGCCGGGGCCTGTCCCGAGTGCCATGGGCTCGGCCGGGTGCACCGTACGACCGAGGAGTCGCTGGTCCCCGACCCGTCGCTGTCGATCCGCGGGGGTGCGATCGCCGCGTGGCCGGGCGCCTGGCAGGGCAAGAACCTGCGCGATGTCCTCGACGCGCTGGGATACGACGTGGACCGGCCGTGGCGTGAGCTGCCCGCCGAACAGCGCGAGTGGATCCTGTTCACGGACGAGCAGCCGGTCGTGACCGTGCATCCGGTACGGGACGCCGAGCGGATCCAACGCCCGTACCAGGGCACGTACATGAGCGCGCGGCGCTATGTCATGAAGACCTTCTCGGACTCCAAGAGCCAGACGCTTCGCGCCAAGGCCGAACGGTTTCTGGAAGCCGCGCCCTGTTCCGTGTGCGGTGGCAGCAGGCTGCGGTCCGAGGCGCTGGCGGTGACGTTCGCGGGCCGCACGATCGCGGAGCTGGCCGCGCTGCCGCTCGTCGAACTGGCCGACTCCCTCACCGGACATGGCGATTCGGAGACCGCCCGCGTCCTCACCGAGGATCTGCTCGCCCGCATCTCGCCCGTCACCGAGCTGGGCCTCGGCTATCTCAGCCTCGATCGCGCCACCCCGACCCTGTCGGCGGGCGAACTCCAACGGCTGCGTCTGGCAACGCAGTTGCGTTCCGGTCTCTTCGGGGTCGTGTACGTCCTCGACGAGCCGTCGGCCGGACTGCACCCGGCGGACACGGAGGCGCTGCTCACGGTCCTCGACCGGCTGAAGACGTCCGGCAACTCGGTGTTCGTCGTGGAGCACCAACTCGATGTCATGCGCGGCGCGGACTGGCTCGTCGATGTGGGGCCGAAGGCGGGCGAGCACGGCGGACAGGTGCTGCACAGCGGCCCCGTGGCGGAGCTGGAGAGTGTCACGGAGTCCGCGACGGCCCGGTTCCTCTTCGACCGCTCCCCCGTTCCGGTACGTGAAGTCCGGGCGCCGCGCGGCCAGTTGAAGCTCGGCCCGGTGACACGGCACAACCTGCGCGGGGTGACCGCCGAGTTCCCGCTGGGCGTGCTCACCGCGGTCACCGGCGTCTCCGGCTCGGGCAAGTCCACGCTCATCGGGGAGATCACGGAGGGCCTTCCGGGTGTGGGGCGGCTGGTCAGCGTCGACCAGAAGCCGATCGGCCGTACGCCCCGCTCGAATCTGGCGACGTACACGGGGCTCTTCGACGTCGTGCGCAAGGTCTTCGCGGCCACGGAGGAGGCGCACCGGCGCGGGTTCGGCGTGGGCCGGTTCTCGTTCAACGTGGCGGGTGGGCGCTGCGAGACCTGTCAGGGCGAGGGATTCGTCAGCGTCGAGCTGCTCTTCCTACCGAGCACCTATGCCCCGTGCCCGGACTGCGGCGGGGCGCGCTACAACCCCGAGACGCTCGAAGTGACGTACAGGGAACGGAATATCGCACAGGTGCTGGACCTGACGGTCGAGACCGCCGCGGAGTTCTTCGCGGACACCCCGGCCGTCGCGCGCAGCCTCGCCACCCTCCTCGACGTCGGACTCGGCTATCTGCGGCTCGGCCAGCCGGCGACCGAGCTGTCCGGCGGCGAGGCTCAGCGCATCAAGCTCGCGAGCGAACTCCAGCGCGTACGCCGAGGCCACACGCTCTACCTCCTCGACGAGCCGACGACCGGTCTGCACCCGGCCGATGTCGAGGTCCTGATGCGGCAGTTGCACGGGCTGGTCGACGGCGGGCACAGCGTCGTGGTCGTGGAGCACGACATGGCGGTGGTGGCGGGCGCGGACTGGGTGGTCGACCTGGGGCCGGGCGGCGGCGACGCGGGAGGCGGGATCGTGGCGTCGGGGCCTCCGGCGGAGGTCGCGCGGGCGGAGTCGAGCGCTACGGCCCCGTACCTCGCCCGTGCGCTGGGCACCGGGGGCTCTCAGTCCCAATAGGCCTTTCTGAGCTGGGACTTGGCCAGTTTTCCCGTGGGTGTGCGCGGCAGTTCGTACGTGAAGTCGACGCTGCGGGGCGACTTGTAGTGCGCGATGCGGTCGCGGACGAACTCAAGGAGCTCGTGTTCGAGTTCGGGGCCGGGGGCCGCGCCCGGGGCCGGCTGGACGACCGCCTTGACCGCCTCGCCCATCTCCGCGTCCGGGACGCCGACGACCGCGACGTCGGTGACCTTGGGGTGCAGGACCAGACAGTCCTCTATCTCCTGGGGGTAGATGTTCACGCCGCCGGAGATGATCGTGAAGGCCCTGCGGTCGGTGAGGAAGAGGTAGCCGTCCTCGTCGACGTGGCCGATGTCCCCGGTGGTCGTCCAGTTGGGGTGTTCGGGGTGCTGTGCCTCGCGGGTGCGCGCGTCGTCGTTGTGGTACCTGAACGGGAGTTCCTCGCGCTCGAAGTACACGGTTCCCGTCTCTCCGACGGGCAGCACCTTGCCGTCCTCGCCGCAGATCCGCAGCTCGCCGAGGAGTCCGCCGCGGCCCACGGAACCCGGCCTGCGCAGCCACTCGTCGGGGCCTATGAAGGTGATCCCGTTGGCCTCCGTCGCCGCGTAGTACTCGTACAGGACGGAACCCCACCAGGCCATCATCCGCCACTTGACCTCGACGGGGCAGGGCGCGGCGGCGTGGATGGCGACCTTCAGCGACGACACGTCGCAGGCGTCCCGCACCTCGCGCGGCAGCTTCAGCATCCGTACGAACATGGTGGGCACCCACTGGCTGTGCGTCACCCGGTGCCGTTCGATCGCCTCCAACGCCCCTTGCGGATCGAAGGAGTTCATGAGGACGACCGTGCCGCCGGTCGCGGTGACGACATAGCCGAAGCGGAGGGGCGCGGCGTGGTAGAGCGGGGCCGGGCAGAGGTAGACGGTGTCCTCGCCGAAGCCGTACATGGGCTGGAAGAGCAGCTGGTAGGTGCTCATCACCTCGCGGACGTCACCTTCGGGAAGCGTCGGTGCGATGCCCTTGGGGCGGCCGGTGGTGCCGGAGGAGTAGAGCATGTCGGCGCCGCGGGGCTGGTGGGCCGGGGGTTCGGGGGAGGCGGCGGCCAGCGCCCGCTCGTACGAGCCGTCGTCGAAGCCCAGGTACGAGGCCGGACTGGGCACCAACTGCCGTATTCGCTCCCCGAGTTCGGTGAGCGGTCCGGAGACGATGAGTGTGCCCGCACCGCAGTCGCGGACGATGTAGGCGGCCTCGTCGGCGGTCAGATGGTGGTTGACGACGGTGAGGTAGAGGCCGGAGCGGAGGGCCGCCCAGTAGACCTCCAGTACGCGCGGGTCGTTGTCGGAGAGGAGCGCCAGATGGTCGCCCGGGCGCAGTCCGGCGATCCGCAGGTGGTCCGCGAGGCGCAGGGAGCGCTCTTCGAGTTGGCCGTAGGTGAGGGTCCGGCCGCCGTCCGCGGTGACGACGGCCGGCCTGGCGGGGTCGTACGCTCCGGGATACATGCGGGGACGGTACCCCGTGGTGGTGACGAGGCGTCAGAGGTGTGCGTACGCCTTGGAGTTCGTGCTCCTTCGATGAGCGTCGGTGCTCCTTCGGTGGACGTCGGCGGTCTCGACCACGTACGTCCCGGTGTCGGCCGCCCCAGTGGTGGCCCTCTCGGCGGCGAGGGCGAGTGTTCGCCGGTCGGGTGCGCTGCCCGCCGGGAGGACCGGTTCCACGCGTACCTCGGCCACGAGGGCACGGGCCGACACGACCCGCCAGACCGAGGTGAGCAGCGAGTCGCTCCCGACGAACGCGGGCGCGGTGGTCGCCGCTCCCCCGTCGAACCGGTAGCGCAGGTGCACCGGCTGGACGGGCACTGCGGCGTCCAGGGCGGCCTGGAAGGTGGCTCTGCGGAAGCGGCCCTGGGCTCGGCCGCACCAGGTGCTCCCTTCGGGGAAGACCACGACGGCCGATCCGCCGCGCAGGGAGTCCGCGATCCGTTCGACGGTCCTCGGCAGTGCGCGCAGGCGGTCACGCTCGATGAAGAGCGCGCCGCTGCTCGCGGTGAGCACGCCGGCCACGGGCCACTGCCTGATCTCCGCCTTGGCGAGCATCCGGGCGGGGCGGACGGCGGCGAGCAGGGGGATGTCCAGCCAGGAGATGTGGTTGGCCACCAGGAGCAGTCCGCCGCCGGGCGGGGCCGACCCGGTGATCCGTAGCCGGACGCCCGCGGCACGCACGATCGTCCGGCACCACGTCCGGGTGAGCCGGTCGCGCCACACGGCGGCGAGCCGCCCCACGACCGGGATCAGCACGATCCCGAAGAGGAGCACGGCCAGGAGTGCGGCCAGCCGCAGCAGGGCGCGCGGCACGGCGGCCGGCGACCCCACGGACTCCACGCAGACCCGCGAGCACGGGGCGCTGGGCAGCCACGCGCTCACCGGGGCGGGTACCGAGGGCGCCGCGCCCGGACGTTCTCCTGCCCCGACGTGCACCCCGCCGCGTCGTGGGCGCGGGACCTTCCCGAGGCCCGGCACCGGGAACACCGGGGTGCTCACGCTCGGGCTCGCGAACGCCGTCGTGCCACCACGACGCGGGCGGAGTATCACGGCCACACGCGACACACCCGTCGCACCCATCGCACCCAACACACCCATGCGGGACATGGTGATCACGCCGGCACGAGCGACAGGAAGTGCCGCAGATAGCGCGGGTTGACCCGGCGCATCGACAGCAGCACGTACAGGTCGGCGACACCGAAGTCGGGGTCGTGGGCCGGTTCCGCGCAGACCCAGGCGCCGAGGCGGAGGTAGCCGCGCAGGAGCGGGGGCAGTTCGGTGCGGGCGGGCCGGGTGACACCCTCGGCGCTCCACGGCAGCAGCGGCCGTACGCGGTACTCCTCGGGCGCCAGGTGCTTGTCCCGCACCCGGTCCCAGGTGCCCGCGGCGAGCGTGCCGCCGTCGGCGAGGGGGACGGAGCAGCAGCCCGCCAGCCACTCGTGGCCCCCGTGGACCATGTAGCGGGCGATCCCGGCCCAGATGAGACCGATGACCGCGCCGTCCCGGTGGTCGGGGTGGACGCAGGAGCGGCCGACCTCAACGAGCCCGGGGCGGATCCCGGCCAGCGGTCCGAGGTCGAACTCGCCCTCCGAGTAGAGCCGTCCGGCGACCGCGGCACGGTCGGGCGGCAGCAGCCGGTAGGTGCCGACCACCTGCCCGGTCGTGGTGTCGCGTACGAGCAGGTGGTCGCAGTACGCGTCGAAGGCGTCGACGTCGAGGCCCGGCTGCGGGGAGGAGAGCAGGGCGCCCATCTCCCCGGCGAAGACGTCGTGGCGCAGCCGCTGGGCGGCGCGGACGTCCGCCTCGTCGCGGGCGAGGGTGACGGTGTAGCGGGTGGGGGCCGTCGACAGTGGGGGGCTGTCGAGCGTGGAAACGCCGGTCATGGCACTCTCCTGGTCACGGGCCGGTTCGGCGGAGCGGCGCGGCGGACCGAAGCGAACGGTCCGTGCGCTCCTGTTCTTCCGACGCCGGCTGACCGGCGAGTAACCCCCGGAGAGAGACCGGGTGTGAGCTTGTTGAATGCCAGGGGTGCCTGGTAGGGCAGGGGTTGAACACCACTCCGGCACGCTCGCCCGCACCTTAGGCGAACGCCCGCTAAAGCCCCCGTAAGGGCGCGGCGAACCGCGCCCCGCACCCGAATGACGGCCTACCGGCGGAGCGCTACCGCCTGCCGGCCTTCCGAGTGGCCCGCAGCCACTCCTTGTTCATCCCTGTGATGGAGACCAGCGGGATGCCCTTCGGGCAGGCCGTGGCGCACTCCCCGGCGAGCGTGCACCCGCCGAACCCCTCCTCGTCCATCTGCGCCACCATGTCGAGCACCCGGGTCTCCCGCTCGGGCGCGCCCTGCGGCAGCACGTTGAGGTGGTTGATCTTCGCCGAGGTGAAGAGCATCGCGGCGCCGTTCGGGCAGGCCGCCACGCACGCCCCGCAGCCGATGCACTCGGCGTGCTCGAAGGCGAAATCCGCGTCCGGCTTGGGCACGGGCGTCGCGTGGGCCTCGGGCGCGGCGCCGGTCGGGGCGGTGACGTAGCCGCCGGCCTGGATGATCCGGTCGAAGGCGGACCGGTCGACGACCAGGTCCTTGACGACCGGGAAGGCCGAGGCCCGCCACGGCTCGATGTCGATCGTGTCGCCGTCCTCGAAGGACCGCATGTGCAGCTGGCAGGAGGTCGTGCGCTCCGGCCCGTGCGCGTCGCCGTTGATGACGAGCGAGCACGCGCCGCAGATGCCCTCGCGGCAGTCGTGGTCGAAGGCGACCGGATCCTCGCCCTTGAGGATGAGCTCCTCGTTGAGGGTGTCCAGCATCTCCAGGAAGGACATGTCGGCCGAGATGTCGTCCACTTCGTACGTGGACATCGCTCCGTCGGCGTCGGCGTTGCGCTGCCGCCAGACGCGCAGGGTGAGCTTCATGCGTAGCTCCGCTGGGTGGGGTGGACGTACTCGAAGACGAGGTCTTCCTTGTGCAGGACGGGAGCAGAGCCCGTACTTGTGAACTCCCAGGCGGCCGCGTACGAGAACTGCTCGTCCCGGCGCTCCGCCTCGCCGTCCGGGGTCTGGGACTCCTCGCGGAAGTGGCCGCCGCAGGACTCGTCGCGGTGCAGTGCGTCGAGGCACATCAGCTCGGCGAGTTCCAGGTAGTCGACGACGCGGTTGGCCTTCTCCAGCGACTGGTTGAACTCCTCGCCGGTGCCGGGGACCTTGATGCGCCGCCAGAACTCCTCGCGGATCTGCGGGATGCGCTCAAGTGCCTTGCGCAGCCCCGAGTCCGTACGCGCCATTCCGCAGAACTCCCACATCAGCTCGCCGAGTTCGCGGTGGAAGGAGTCCGGCGTGCGGTCGCCGTCGACGGCGAGGAGCAGGTTCAGCCGGTCCTGGGTATCGGCCAACACCTCCTGGACGACGGGGTGTTCGTCCGTCACCCGCTCGTGGTGCGGGTTGCGGGCGAGGTAGTCGTTGATGGTCGACGGGAGGACGAAGTAGCCGTCGGCGAGGCCCTGCATCAGCGCGGACGCGCCGAGCCGGTTCGCGCCGTGGTCCGAGAAGTTGGCCTCGCCGATCGCGAACAGGCCCGGGACGGTGGTCTGGAGGTCGTAGTCGACCCAGAGGCCGCCCATCGTGTAGTGCACGGCGGGATAGATCCGCATCGGCACCTCGTACGGATCCTCGTCGGTGATCCGCTGGTACATGTCGAAGAGGTTGCCGTACTTGGCCTCGACCGCCCCCCGGCCCATGCGCCCGATGGCGTCGGCGAAGTCGAGGTACACGCCCTGGCCGCCGGGGCCCACTCCCCTGCCCTCGTCGCAGACGTTCTTCGCGGCGCGGGAGGCGATGTCGCGGGGGACGAGGTTGCCGAAGGAGGGGTAGATGCGCTCCAGGTAGTAGTCGCGCTCGGCTTCGGGGATCTCGTTCGCGGGGCGGTTGTCGCCCTTCGCCTTCGGGACCCAGATCCGGCCGTCGTTGCGCAGTGACTCGCTCATCAGCGTGAGCTTCGACTGATGCTCGCCGGTGCGCGGGATGCAGGTGGGGTGGATCTGCGTGAAGCACGGGTTGGCGAAGTAGGCGCCGCGCCGGTGGGCCCGCCAGATCGCGGTGGCGTTGGAGTTCATGGCGTTCGTGGAGAGGTAGAAGACGTTGCCGTAGCCGCCGGAGGCGAGGACGACGGCATCCGCGTAGTACGTGTCGATCTCCCCGGTGATCAGATCGCGGGCGACGATGCCGCGCGCCCGCCCGTCGATCACGATCAGGTCGAGCATCTCGGTGCGCGGATGCATCTCGATGTTGCCGGCGGCGATCTGGCGGGACAGCGCCTGGTACGCGCCGAGCAGGAGCTGCTGGCCCGTCTGGCCGCGGGCGTAGAAGGTGCGGGACACCTGGACGCCGCCGAAGGAGCGGGTGTCGAGGAGACCGCCGTACTCGCGGGCGAAGGGCACGCCCTGGGCGACGCACTGGTCGATGATCTCGACCGAGATCTGCGCCAGGCGGTGGACGTTGGACTCGCGTGCCCTGAAGTCGCCGCCCTTGACGGTGTCGTAGAACAGCCGGTGGATCGAGTCGCCGTCGTTGCGGTAGTTCTTGGCGGCGTTGATGCCGCCCTGCGCGGCGATCGAGTGGGCGCGGCGCGGGGAGTCCTGGTAGCAGAACTGCACGACGTGGTAGCCCTGTTCGGCGAGTGTGGCGCCGGCGGAGCCGCCCGCCAGACCCGTACCGACGACGATCACGGTGTGCTTGCGGCGGTTGGCCGGGTTGACCAGTTTGGCCTCGAAGCGGCGGGTGTCCCAGCGCTCACCGACCGGTCCCTCGGGGGCCTTGGTGTCGACGACCGGCTCTCCGGTCGTGTACTCGGCGAATTCAGCGGTCATGTCAGCTCACCACTCCGGTCATCACGCCCACGGGTACGGCGATGAAGCCCGCCGTCAGCACCAGCGCGAGCACGTTGGCGATGGTCTTGAAGGCTCGGTCGCGGGTGCGGCTGCCCACGCCGAGGGTCTGTGCGGCGCTCCAGAAGCCGTGCCGTACGTGCAGGCCGAGCGCGAGCATCGCGACGATGTAGATGACGTTGCCGTACCAGGTGGAGAAGGTGTCGATCACGTTCTGGTACGGGTGTCCGGGCTGGAAGCCGCCCGGGTGCGCGGTGCCGGTCGTCAGGTCGAGGATGTGCCAGACGATGAACAGGCCGAGGATGATCCCGCCCCAGCGCATCGTGCGGGTGGCGTAGCTCGCCCGGGGCTTCTTGTGCACGTACTTGGTGGGGCGTGCCCGGATGTCGCGGCGGCTCAGCTGGTAGGCGGAGACGGCGTGTGCGACGACGGCGGCGACCAGGACCACGCGGATGATCCACAGCGCCCACTCGTAGTGCAGGAAGGGCTCGCCGATGGTGCGCAGCCAGTGCGCGTAGTGGTTGAACTCGTCCGACCCGAAGAAGATCTTGAGGTTGCCGAGCATGTGGACGGCCAGGTACCCCAGCATGATCAGGCCGCTGACGGCCATCACGGTCTTCTTGCCGACGGACGAGTCCCACATGGTGCGCGTCATGGACGGTTTTCGGTCCGCCCGCGTTGCCAGAGCCATGGAACGCACGCTAGGGCCGGGAGGGCCGATCAGTCCAAGACATGGTCCGGCTCGTTTCGATAGGCCCTGGCTATCATGGGCGTATTCTCGGGGCATGCAGTTCCAGCAGCTCCAGTACTTCGTGGCCGTCGCCGAGACCCGGCACTTCACCCGGGCCGCCGATCTGGTCCATGTCGCCCAGCCGTCGCTCTCCCAGCAGATCAAGGCGCTGGAGCGGGAGTTGGGCGCCGATCTCTTCCTCCGGGCGCGCGGGAACATCACGCTCACGGACGCGGGCGAGGCGCTGCTGCCGCTGGCCCGCCGCATCCTGGCCGACGCGGACACGGCCCGGCACGAGGTCCAGGAGCTGGCCCAGCTGCGCAGCGGGCGGATCCGGCTGGGGGCGACGCCGAGCCTGTGCACGGGCCTGCTGCCGGACGTGCTGCGCGCCTTCCACGACCGCTATCCCGGCATCCGGCTGCTGATCGAGGAGGGCGGTTCGCACGATCTCGTACGGGAGCTCGCGCGCGGGGCGCTCGATCTCGCTCTCGTGGTGCTGCCGCTGCCCACGCCGTCGCCCGCGCTGACCACGGTGGAGGTGCTGCGGGAGGACCTGGTCGTGGTGTCGTCACCGGAGGCGTCGGCACCGGGGGGCGGGCGGCGGACCGTGCGGGTCTCCGACCTGGAGGGTGAGCGGCTGGTGATGTTCCGGCACGGGTACGACCTGCGGGAGCTGACCGTCGCCGCGTGTCGCTCCGCGGGGTTCGAGCCGGATTTCGCGGTGGAGGGCGGGGAGATGGACGCGGTGCTGGGGTTCGTCCGGGCGGGGCTGGGGGTGGCTGTGGTGCCGCGGATGGTCGCTGCGCGGACCGGGCGGGGGTTGCGGGTCACCCCGCTCGCCCGGCCCGGGCTGGCCCGGACCATCGCGCTGGCGCACCGCAGTGATGTGGCTCCGCCTCGGGCGGCTCGGGAGCTTCAGCGGATGCTGCTGGAACGGTGAGGCTCCGCCGGGGGGCGTGTCCGGGGCGGCGTTTTGGTGGGGCGGCGTTTTGGTGGGGCGGCGTTTTGGTGGGGCGGCGTTTTGGTGGGGCGGCGTTTGCGGGTGCGGCGTTTGCGGGTGCGGGTTCGCTGTGGCTGGTCGCGCAGTTCCCCGCGCCCCTGGGTGGGTGGGGGTTGGCGGGGTGTGTTGGGTGCGGGTTGCTTTGGGCTGAGCGCGCAGCTCCCCGCGCCCCTGGGGTGGGTGAGGGTCGGCGTCGTGTATCGGGTGCGGGTTCGTTTGAGCTGAGCGCGCAGCTCCCCGCGCCCCTGGGGTGGGTGAGGGTCGGCGTCGTGTATCGGGTGCAGGTTCGTTTGAACTGAGCGCGCAGTTCCCCGCGCCCCTGGAAGATGAAAAGCCAGGGGCGCAGCCCCGCTTTTCAGGGGCGCGGGGAACTGCGCGGCCAGCTACAGCGCGCCCGCACCGCACCCGCACCCCGCCACTCCCGCGGAGCGGCCACGCTCAGCCCGTCGCGTCCACCAATGCCAGTTCGTGGAGGCGGTCCGGGGGCCCCGGGCG